>CAZKHC010000110.1:0-6846 GCA_964552135.1 uncultured Algimonas sp.
CGTCACAACCTTCGCCATGTTTTCATAATTCAAACGATCCGCTGTATCGTCTTTCGTATGATAGGCTTTATTGCGGTAGAATGAAGTATCGGTGACCATGACTGCATCATAGCCAAAATGCCAATAATTTAAATGATCCGAGTAGTTAATCCCTTGCAGGGCTTCGGGTCCATTTATGGAATGGATGGGGAGGTCCGTGGCGCGGCGCATTGAACGTTTCACTTTCGTCGCGCGGCGAGAGCTGAGCCGGTCAACAATTCCAATAAAATTTCCTTCGCTAGGGTAAAAAAGATTCAGCATAGGAAGCGGAAAATCTTGACTACCCGGTACGTCGCTAAAATATCCAATCATTTCTATGGACAGCATTAGATCAATCTTCGCGCCGTTTTCATACTCGCTTTTTGCATGAACATAGCTGCCCATATCCTGGGTTCCGAAATTGGGTGGTTCTTCGAGCGTGTATGCAACCAAGTCTATGTCGCGTGTCAGGTTTTGCCCCTTAAGCTGCCGCGCGAGTTCTATGAGGCCTGCCGTTCCGCTTGCATTATCGTCCGCGCCGGGCAGGTTATGCGCGGCATCATAATGGGCACCAATGACATATTTCCCATGTTCAGGCTTTGTAGAACTTGAGAAACGCGTAATGACGTTGCGGTAAGTTTTCCCGTCGATTTCGAACGGCTGTTCTTCGACAGTCAGACCCATCGCCTCCCACTGGCTTCGAATGTAAGCAGCGGCTTTGTCCAATTGCTTGGGATGGTCAAAATTGCGATTGGTTATATCGATAGACAGTGTTTTAACATGAGCCTCTAATTTCGCACTCATTGATTTAGACGGGGCAATAAGGTCTTGCGATTTTTGCGGGCCAATTGGCCGCGCGACAGCAATCCAGCTGATGAATAGAAGTACAGCTAAAATGGCGACTGCCGAAAAACAAATTCTAAAAAGGGATTTGAGAATTGCGCGCATGATGCGCGTTTAAAGTGCAATCCTTAATATTTTTACTTTAGCGAAAATGCTTACCCCTAAAAAACCCGCGTATAGGGCTCCACGTCGCGGACATAACCTGGGAGTGTCTTGTCGATTTTGAACGAGACCATGTCGTCTTGTTTTAAAGTATTCAGCACGCCAATTTTACGCAGCACTTTGCCCATGCCGGCTTTGATATATTTCTCTGGGGTAGAGGCGGTTTGCCAATTTGGGTTCAGGCCCAATTTCCGGCGTAGCACCGCATTTGTGTACATAGCGGCATTTTTAACGCTGCTTTCAGGTGTTGAATATTCTGTTGTTACGGAGACGCAATAGGATTGGTTCTCAACGCGGTGCGGTCGGTTCAGCGGCCAAGTAATCATCTCTCCTTCAGCTAGATCATAAACATCCGCAGCTGCTTCCATTTCGGAATTATAGGGCAAATAATCTTCGGTCACGCGGAACATCAGCGCCTCATAATCTTCATCCGGTAGAAATTCTTCTGTTTGGGGATATAGGAAAATCCGCTTTTGTCCGCGAATATGCCACAGAATTGTCTCGGTCGCGTCAAAATGGAGCGGCACTTGGGCGGCTGGGGATGAAATCAAAATCCCGCCCCGCGCATGAAAAGGTTTCTTTCCTGTTAGCGTCGCAATCTCGCCATACATGTTCTCGAGCACGGCTTTATATTCGGGATGAATATTCATGGCTTTGCGCAAATTCATCCAGATAGTTCCTGCCTTTGCCGCCTCAATGAGAGTCTTTCCGTCGACACCTCGAACATCACCGGTTCTAAATTTATATTGATAAACCGGATGGTCACCCAACGTACAGACATCGAGTTGATCTTTTGGGTGTTTATCTAGCAGCTCACTTAAAGCGTCATCCGAGAACAGACCCGTTGAAATTAGGTCGTGTTTAATCCGAAAGGTTTCTTTTTGAAATTTCTCGGTATGTTCAACGGCCCAATCGTTAATGATCATCTATTTTCTCCGGACAGATTTTCTTACTATGGCTTATTAGAGCGAGTGGGTAAGTTTCTATATCCTATTCACGCTGTGGGGGAGCGAGTAGGGCAATCGACTCTCGCGCCCTAGCCGAAAGAAGATCTCTCAAAATGAGAAGTGACTTGCCAATTCTGACCTATCCCGCCATAGGCCGCCCTTGACCGATAAGACTGACATAAATCTATCCGATGCGCCGGGTAGGCCCCAAGACAAAAGGGGCCATAAATTGCGTGAACGGAAATGTGTGGCGCGTAATGAAGTGCGCGATCCTCAGGAGATGATCCGTTTTGTCGTCGGGCCAGAAAACACGGTCTTTCCTGATGTTTTAGGCAAGCTTCCGGGTCGGGGTGTTTGGGTGAGTGCCGGGCGTGAAGATTTGGATATGGCGATTAAAAATGGTGGTTTTAAGCGGGGTTTTAAAGGCAATGTGACGTTGCCCGAAAATTTATCTGCACAGGTTGAGGCCGGCCTCAAGCGGCATACAATATCCCTCATTGGAATGGCCAAGAAATCAGGCAAGCTCTTTATTGGTTTTGATCAAGTTATGGTCGCTGCCCGCACAGATGCATTGGGTTGGCGCATTGAGGCGTCCGACGGGGCAGAAGGCTCGCGCGGAAAAATCCGAACGCTTGCAAAGGCCGTCGCCCGCGAAGTGGAGTTGCCGCTACCGCGCGTTATCGGGTGTTTTTCGAGCGCCGAGCTTGGCGCGGTCGTGGGCCGCGAGGCCATAATACATTGCGCGGTTCCGCATGGCCGCATAGCGAAATCACTTGGCGTTTCGGTGCGGCGATTAAGCGGCTTCACCGCGCTTGTTCCAGAGGGTTGGGCGGATGCTCAACATGAAGCTTTCTAATGCGCCGGTAGGATCCCGCATCCGAGGCGGCATTCTCGGCCAATATAAGAAAAAAGATGAATAATGTCGCACGGCGATTCTATATTGCCAAATGCGCCAATATCGCTAAGTTGCGCGAACTTTCCGCGTGAGCAAGGAACACGAACCGCGAAACGGATTGTCGGCGTTATGACCCGGCCCCGCTTTGCTGAGAAAAAGATATGACAGACAGCAATAACAAAAACCCCGGCGCCAAACCTGGTGGGAGGCGCCCTCTGACGCTTGGTCCTAATCGCGGCGGTCCGCGCCGGACTGGCAGCTCATCTGCCGTGGTAGTCGAGAAAAAGAAGAAAGTCATCGTTCGTCCGGGCAAGACGGGTGCTAGCGTTCCAAAATCGACAATTTCGCCGCCTAAGACAAATATGGCGCCGACAAAGCCAAACGCGGCTGCAAAGCCGGCTATTGCGCCGAAGCCGCAAGCGAATGTCGATCCGGTTGCAGAAGCTGCGCGAAAGCTCGGTTTGTCCAAGGCCGAGTATCTTAAGCGTCAAGCCGCGCTGAGCTCAGCGCAAAAGCAGCAAGAAGAACGCGCTGCCCAGCGCCGCGCTGATGAAGATGCACGCCTGGCCCGCGTTGAAGAAGAGCGCAAATTGCTCGAGCAAAAGCGCCAAGACGCGGAAGCCGAAGAAATGCGCCGCCTGGAAGCGGAAGAAGCGGCAAAGAAAAAAGCGGAAGCCGAGGAGGCTGCGCGGCTACAGAAAAAAGCTGTCGGCGCGCCAAAGCCCAAAGAAGAGAAAAAAGATGCTCGCACGGAGCTCGAGAAAGCTGGCGGCCGGGTTAAGAAAAAGCGAAACACGCCCCCGCCAACACGGTCCAAAGGCGAAACAAAACGCCGCCGTGGTAAGCTAACAATTGTTTCGGCTCTTTCGGGCAATGATGAGCGTCAACGTTCACTTGCGTCTATGAAGCGCGCGCGCGAGCGCGAAAAGCAGCGTCAACGCGGCGGTGGCCGCGGCGGCGACAAGGTTCAGCGCGAAGTTGTCGTGCCGGAAAGTTTGACGATTGCCGATTTGGCGAACCGCATGTCGGAACGCGGTGCAGCCGTTGTGAAATATCTGATGCAGCAGGGCGAGATGCACACTGTCAATGATGTGATTGATGCGGATATGGCGCAGCTCATTGTTGAAGACTTTGGACATACTGTGAAGCGCGTCTCCGATGCTGACGTCGAAGATGATTTCTTGATTGATGACACGCCATCAGATGAAAAAGATCGCAAACCGCGCGCGCCTGTCATTGCGGTGATGGGCCATGTTGATCACGGCAAGACCTCTTTGCTGGACGCTTTGCGGACAACCGATGTCGCGTCCGGTGAAGCGGGCGGCATCACGCAGCATATTGGCGCCTATCAAATCAAACTGAAATCTGGCGATAAGATTACGGTTCTTGATACGCCGGGCCATGCGGCCTTCTCCGAAATGCGGACTCGCGGAGCGGAAGCGGTCGACATCGTTGTGCTTGTTGTGGCGGCGGATGACGGCGTTATGCCGCAAACCATTGAGTCAATTAAATACGCTCAGGCTGCGGAAACGCCCATTATTGTCGCGATAAACAAGATGGATGCTTATGAAGCGAACCCACAAAAGGTCGAAACAGATTTGCTTCAGCATAATATTATCACCGAAAGCATGTCGGGTGAGGTTCAGGCTATTCCTGTCTCTGCAAAGGAGAAAACGGGTCTGCAAGATTTAGCTGAAGCCATCGTCAACCAAGCTGAGCTTATGGAGCTTAAAGCCAACCCAACGCGTAACTCCGACGGTCTTGTGATAGAGTCGAAAATTGAAAAAGGACGCGGCGCCGTCGCCACACTTCTTGTCAAGCGCGGCACGCTAAAACGCGGCGCGGTCGTTGTGGCGGGTGAACATTGGGGCAAAGTCAAAGCGATGATGGACGAAAAGGGCAAACAGCTCAAAGAAGCTGGGCCGTCCACAGCGATTGAGTTGATGGGCCTGAACGGCGCGCCAATGCCGGGCGAGCCTTTCGCGGTGGTCTCCGATGAGCAAAAAGCGCGCGAAATTACTGAATATCGCGTCCAAAAACGCAAGGACTCAGATGTGTCTGCACCGTCTGCTATGGCGTCGATGGAACAGATGATGGCCAAGCTTCAGAACAAAGAATCTTCCGATTTGAATGTTCTCGTTAAGGCTGATGTTAAAGGCTCTGCGCAGGCGATTAAATCCGCGCTTGAAGGACTGGGCAATGACGAAGTCCGGGCCCGTGTTGTTTATTCGGGCGCCGGCGGTATTTCCGAAAGCGACGTTCATCAGGCGAAAACCTCTGGCGCGCCGATTATTGCCTTTAATGTACGGGCTAATCGTCAAGCTAAGGACCTTGCGGAGCGCGAAGGCGTTGAAATTCGCTATTACTCGATCATTTATGAATTACTCGACGAAATAAAAGGCGCGCTGGAGGGCATGTTGGCTCCGGAACGCCGCGAGACCTTTATTGGTTACGCCGAAATCCTCGAAGTCTTCAATATCACAAAACTTGGGAAGGTTGCGGGCTGTAAGGTCACGGAAGGCCGTGTTGAACGCGGGGCAGGCGTACGTCTCCTGCGCGATGATGTTGTGATCCATGAAGGCGAGCTGTCAACGCTCAAGCGTTTCAAAGACGAAGTCCCGAAAGTTCAGTCCGGTATGGAATGCGGCATGGGCTTTGAAGGCTATCACGATCTTCGTAAAGGCGATCAAATCGAGTGCTTCACCGTCGAAATGCTTGATCGTAAATTAGAGAGCGCCGATTAAGCGCGCGGGCGTATAAGACAAAAAAGCCGCCCCAGATATTTTCTGGAGGCGGCTTTTTTAATTAGAGTTTTTAAAGGCTAAGCGTTTCGCGGTGACTAACCTGTCATAGCAAGCGAAGCCGGTTTTTCTGGTTCTGATTTTTTTTCCGCGGTTTCAAGGAGCGCTAAATGGGCTTCGACACCATCGAAGAAACGGCCTGGCACGACGTCAAATATTTTACAAAATTCCCAGAGCCGACTTGCGCCGATGCGATTCATCCCGCGCTCATATTTCTGGATTTGTTGAAATGTCACGCCAACCTGATTTGCAAGCCCGGTTTGGCTAAATCCCGCAGTCTTGCGCAATATCTTGAGTTGTGCGCCAACAAATGCGTCAACTTCAGTGGCTGTTCTAACGTCTCGTTTCATGATGCTACCCCTATCATTATAAATTTTCTCAAGCAAAAAACTAATTCAAACACGAAGGGGCACAACGTGTAATAGATTAAACTTCTGATGAGTCTAGGTCTGAAATGGTTAATTACTTATGATTTTTTATATTGCGAGTGAAATATATGTGAATTTCTATTTATTAGACGGGTTGGAAACTTAGTGCGCCCGCCCTAGAGAGTGTTTCATGTCCAGAAATAGACCACCCTCTCAACGTCAGCTTAAAGCTGGTGAACTTATTCGCCGCGCCCTTGCCGATATTTTGGCGCGTGAGCATTTACGTGATCCAGATTTAAAAGGTGTCTCGGTTACGATTTCCGAAGTCCGTGCCTCGGCTGATTTAAAACATGCGATTGTTTATGCTGCGCCTCTGGGCACAGACCATGACCCAGATGTAGTGGTTAAAGCGTTGCAGCGCTGCAGCTCTTTTCTGCGAGGGCGTCTAGGGAACGAAATGGAAATGAAATCCACGCCGCGCCTACGTTTTATGAAGGATGATAGTTTTGATACGGCCGAAGAAATGACGCGGCTGCTCAATGATCCGCGTGTGCAGCAGGATTTGGATTAATTGGTTTTACATTTCTCATTATGCGTTCACCTGCTGCGCTTGCAGGAAATGGGTTGCAACTTACAATAAAGGTCTTGAAAATTTGAAATTGTCACGTAAACGTGATGGTGCAAAATAAATTAAAGGGATTTGCCATGAAAAAATTATTTATCGCGGCTTTGGCAGTGGGTGCGTTGACAACAGCAGGTTGTGCAACATCAGGGAACAAAGTTCTAAAAGACGAAACAAGAGAGTCAGTTGC
>CAZKHC010000111.1:0-6838 GCA_964552135.1 uncultured Algimonas sp.
TCTCCGCGATGCCTATGCGCGTTATCTCGCTATTCGTGTTTCGCTATGGGATATCATTCAAACCAATCAAAGTGTATCGCACCGCGTGCAGGCCGCACCGGACAAGGCGAGTTCAGATGACCTTCGCCGTTTTTCTATCGCTTTTTCTGCCGCCGAAATCATCGTACGAACGGGTGAGTATCTGATTGATCTTGCGCGGGACCGAAGCATTATTTGGCGGAAATTAGATGAAGCCGAAAGTCGATATGGTATAAAGCGAAAGAGCTTCACACGAATCTACCGCCAATTAACCTCCGCGTTCCGCATGCATGGATTTTATCGTGCTTGCGAAGTTTTTGACGCCCATGAAGAATCCGTCATGGCTGCCGCGCCAGAAGAAATTGCTGTTATATTGAAAACATTGAACCTACCAACCGCTTCGCGCGGAGATCACTTGCGCCGCTATCGGCGTTTTCTGCGTCATTCATTGAAGCGCCGAAACCTATCGGCGTGGACCAAAACGCTATTTTCCATTTTTGAAATGACAGGTTCAGATATTGCGGATTTAAAAATCCCGCTTGTAAAACCGCCGCAATCCCCGAAGCGCGTCTCATCGGATATTATCGAGACGATTAAATCGCAGCTCCGGCCAGGAGATGTGTTTGTCACGCGTCATGATGATGCGATGAGTAATGTCTTTCTACCCGGTTTCTGGCCGCATTCTGCTTTATGGTTAGGCGCCGAAGACGCCGATATTTTAGAAGCAAAGAAAGACGGCGTTCTATTGCGCGACATCGAAGAGACCTTACAGGTCGATTCCTTTTTGGTCCTGCGGCCGAAATTGTCGCCGGTAGAAATAAACATCGCTCTTGAGCGCGCACGAACGCATAGCGGAAAACTCTATGATTTTGTTTTTGATTTCCGAACCTCAGACCGTTTGGTTTGCACAGAAGTCATCTACCGCACCTATCACGGAATGGGTGATATAGAATTTGAATTAATTGTGCAGGCGGGACGGCATTGCCTGTCCGCGGAAGAGCTTATTAATCAAGGGCTGGAAAATGACTGGTTTGACCTTGTTGCACTTTATGGAGTCGGCGGGAATGACTTGTTAACCGGCGAGGGTGCAAAGGTGCGCCTGAGAGAAAGTTTCGAAAGTCGGTTTTAAAATTACGTTTTCACTGACGTTATAGATTCCGTATCGCGCGCGCCAAATTTTCCCGGGCTTGGACTTCCAATTTTTCAAAGAAATAATCAGTTCCATAAATCCGTTCCCGTTTCAGAAAGCCTTCCAATATGGCTTTACGTTTTTTACGAAAAATGAAGCGCGGCACGCGGCGATATTCTTGGCGGACATCTATTTCAAATTGATCATAGATTGGAACCGGCGTTCCGAGAATTGAGAGATCAATGTCGAGCATGAACCGCGCGTCAAGACTTGCCGGCATTTCATGTGATTTCGTCTCTAAAATATAATCAGCAATGCGGGCGATAGCCGCTTTGTCTAAGCCGCAATCTTGCAGCCAATCCGCCGCCCATTGCGCGCTATCTTCTTCGTTAGATGCAGAGAATGGCTCATAAATCGCGTCATGGAACCACAGCGCCATTTCAATTTCATCGGGACTTTCAGCCTGCTCCCGCACCTCGTCTAAATGCCTAAGGCATGCCGCGATATGGTCGAGCGTGTGATAAGCGCGGTGCGGCTGGGCGTGAGCTATTATTAGCGAATCATATGTTTGCGCATCCGCCTCTATCCCTAGCTTTTCGCAAAGCGACGTCCAACGCGCTGGGCTACATATATCAATTGCCGTCACGGCTTTTTGGGCAAAAGGAAATGACCGCTCAGGGCCGCGATTGGTTTATCTGCGCTCTCTTGCCAGGCCCGAACCCGAACATTGGCGACGCGTGAGCCTTCTTTAAAAATATCTGCTCGAGCGTAAGTGTTCACTGGCTTGCCGCGACGAAGATAATCTATGTTGATACCAATAGGTTTTGAGAACGGCAATTCGGGCGTGCGGCGTCGCAATTCGGCCATAGCGCAAACTTCCATAAAGCCGCCAATCGCCCCGCCATGCAAGGCGGGCAGAGTTGGATTGCCAATATTGCTTTTTAAATAGGGCAGAATCAGGAGCAATCCGTCTTCTTGATATTCCGCCTCTATCCCAAGGGTTTTCGCATAAGGGATAGCGGCGATAAGGTCAGTCGCGAGGCTTTGACTCATGAGATGTCTCCGCCATTATCTGCTGCGTTCGCGTCTTCGCTTGGAACTTTATATAGCGGTCCCGTGAGCATGAAACAGGACTGCGCCGTCGCAATAGGGTCGTCCGCATCGCCGTCATGGGCGATAGCGCGAATAAAGGCGACATGGCGTGTTGTTTTATAACAAACCGCTTCTGCAATAATCGTTTGGCCCGGCGTCGCAGCGCGTTGATAATCAATTCGTAAAGACAGGGTTGCGAGTTGGGCAAAGCCGTCAAATCCCGCGATCGCAGCCATTCCGCAGGCTTGGTCTAATAGTGTTGTGACCGCGCCACCGGCAATCACGCGAGATTTAGGATTACCAACCAACTCCGCATTATAAGGCATAGATAACGTTCCCACGCCTTTGTCGACGGCGACAAATTTTATACCTAATATGCTTGCATGCGGCGTACCCTCGACAAGGGCCGGCGCAACCTCCCAGAGCTTTTCAAGAAAACGACTCATAAGGCTTCATAGACTGCGTCAATTAAAGCGCGAGGCCGAACATCACCTAAAAGGCTATTGCGCTGCCGATTCATGACATAGGCGCCGTGCAATCCGGTGATAGGATCGGCGAAAACACAAGACCCGCCCCACCCGCTATGGCCTAACGTTTGCGCATTTGGTCCGTAAAAATAATTTGGGCTATTTCGCATTACACCCGCAGCGAAATTGATCTCAAATGGCAGAACAAGATTCTGTCCGCTTATTCGCGATTTAGAAAAACTAGCTCGCGTGTCTTCCGACAATATGGGTCTTTCGCCGATGCGGCCATTCACTCCCGCTTGCATGAGTGACGCAAGGCCTTTTGCCGTGGCATGGCAATTTGAACCCGCGAGCTCGGCTTCGCGCCATGCCGATACTCCCATACCGCCAGGGGAAGACCACTTTTTAAGAAAGGCCCAGCGGGTTGCTTCGGTTATCTCGCCCATATCTGCGAGCGCTTTCGGTTTTTGCATTTGCGCGCAGCGCGTATGTTCCTCGGGCGGCAAGCCAATCCAGACATCGGCCCACTTATCTGTATTTGCCGCCTGCGCGAGTTCCTCGCGTAATATACGCCCCAATGTTCGCTGCTGAGGATCGGCGCGGTAAGCTATCTCGCCCGCTAGAAATCCGTAGGTGACAGGATGATATCCCGACGCGCTGCCGGGTTCAAAAATCGGCGCTTGTTGTTCTAATTGGGTAATAGTCTTGTCCCAATCAAACCAATCTTTTGCGGTCCAGTCTGGATTGGTAATTCCAGAGAGGCCTGCCTGATGGCTCATGATTTGCCCGATGGTCAGGCTTGTTTTTCCGGCCTGCGCGAATTCAGGCCATAGGGTTTCAATGGGCTGGTCATAACCAATATAATCTTCCTCAACCAGCCAAGCGATCACGAGGGCTGCCATGGCTTTCCCGGAGGAGAAAACGGCGAAGAGCGTATTGTCTGCCACTTCTTCAGTTTTTTTTCGGTCTGTCCAACCCGCGCGAATATCAATCAGGGATTCGCCGTGCTGCATGACGCAAAACTGGAAGCCTAATTCGTCGTGGTCACGAAAATTTATATCTATTACGGACCGCAAATTGTCGAACTTGGCAGGCAATAGGCCATGTAACGGGGCAATACTCATGGCTTTAACTCTAGGGGAATCGCGTCATTTATAAAGGCCTGCATTCTGACCAGCGGCAATTCACCGGAGTCCAGGGCATTGGCGGCGCGCATGATCTCGAAAACAGAGGCGACAGATTTTGCCAAAGCCGTTTTGGGCGTTTCGCCTAATAAATGCCGGCCGAGGAAGAGAGCCGCCAGACTATCGCCGCCGCCATGTGGGACGGTTTTAAATTGGGTGTGGCTAACCTGCCAACGCTCGGCATTATCTTGCCAGACGGCTCCAATTTTCTTTCCATCAGGAACAGATGTAACGAGGCGAGAGGGGAGATTCCTCATTTGCTTTTGGATATAGTCCAGTTCCCAAAAGTTCGGCGTGATAAAATCGGCCTTTGGAATAAGGCGTTGAATAATCGCTGCGGCGCGCGTCTCGGGAATATAAAGACGTCCGTGATCCCCCATGACGGGGTCTACTGCGATGAGCGCCTTTGGATTGGTCGACCTAACATGTTCAATTATGTCGACGCCTAATTCAATATGAGCGGCCTCGCCCATATAACCCGTCAGAACGGCGTCAAATTGAATATCCTGCGCTTTTACGCCGGCCCAAACGTCATGCAGGAGGTCCCCGTCTACGGCTTTGCCGCCGGGAGGCCCCCAACCTGGGTGACGACCCATGACGGTTGTCGGCAGCACGACCGTTTCAATGCCAAGTCTTTGCAAACAAAAACTCGCCGCGCTGGCCCCGACACGCGAACTCGCGACGGTTGAGCTTAATATCAGTGTTTTTGGGATTCTCGTGGTCACAGTGTTCTCTTGGCTATAAGTCTGTTCTAATCCAAACGCTAGAGCGATAAGGACAAGCTATGCTGACAATCTGGCACAATCCGCGATGCAGAAAATCCCGAGAGACGCTTGCGCTACTCGAAAATTCAGGAAAGGCCTTCAATATTCGGCGATATTTGGAAGATGCGCCAACCGTTCAAGAGCTAGAGGCCATTCTGACGCAACTTGATTTTGAGGATCCGCGTGCGCTCCTGCGGCGAGGGGAGGCCATATATAAAGCCTTGGAGCTAAAATCTGTGACAGATTCAGCTCTTTTGGTGAAAGCTATGGCCGAAAATCCTATTTTGATAGAACGGCCTGTGGTGACAGATGGCCAAAAAGCCTATCTTGGCCGCCCGCCAGAGGCGGTAAAACCGCTGTTATAGGGCGATTAGGGCAAAAACCTCCGCTGACTGAGGTCTCTTTCCATGAAAATGAGCGGCCTAAACGCCTTGTTAAGGTAAATCATTCATTCCTTCGTTAACCATGATGGAAGCACACACGTCTTCCATGTTTGAATTCGGGGGACGATATGCGTCTGGGGTCTTTAACATTGTCGGCAACATTGTCGGCCGCGCTCTTGTCGGGCTGTTCATTTATTGGCGGTCAGCAGGGTCAGACGAAAAACCCCTATGCATCCCAACAGGCTGGTCAATATGGGTCGGTAGCAACGAACCAGCATTGCCAAATCCCGACGCCGCGCCACCCTATTCCGCGTGGATGCCGCCCAGAACAGGTCACTATAGGTGTTCCAGCGCAAAGACAGCCAAGTTTTGCGAGCAATGGTTTTCCGCAGCAGCCTCAATTTGGTCAGCCGCAATATACGAGCGGCGGATATGGCGCTGCCCTCGGGCAATCCGCGCCCATTTATCAAACGGGCCCAAGGAAACGGAAGCCAAAATTACGCGGATCGCTCTCATTGGGTGCCGAGCGTAGTATTAGCGGTGATTTACTTGACCCATTTGTTACAGGTCCAGCGGCAAATTACGATCCGCAATTATTCAGTCTAGGCAGTGAATCTGGTACAGCAGCTAGCGGTTTAGTAACGGAAACAACTTTTACAGCAAATGATTCAATAGAAACTTTGGATAGAGATGATCTTTCTGGCAGTATTCGTCGGCCGGGGCTTTTTGAATCTAGTGATGCGCCAGCCGTTTCCTTTAAAGACGTTTGGGCCGCGCCTTTAAGCATCAAAGGCGGCTTAGAATATATAGTCAATGACCGGACAACGGTGTTCGTCAATGGTGGCTATACTTATTCAGCAGGCGAAGAGCGCGATGTAGCTTCAATAGATGCTACAGTTTATCAAGAGATTTCCAACCAACCTTTTGCACCTGACTTGTCTGAGAACGGTCCTCCAGAAGTAAATGTTACTTTTATCCCAAATCAGAGAATTGCATCTTTCGCATATGAATTCTCGGATCTGCGGCAATATGATTTAGAGGTCGGTGCCCGACGATATCTCAACCCGATTGTAAAATCGGATGGCTATAAAACTGTCACGCCATTTGTCGGCGCGTCGGTTGGAGTTAGCTATGTGAATGATGTTGATTTCACAGTTTCCCAAACACAAACGTCTTTCCAGTCAGTTTTTGACGGAGATCCCACAACATTTGATGTTCCAAATGATGGAACGTCGACAAGACTTTATGATTCAGATTGGTTGCCACAGGGTCAGCTAAATGTAGGGGCTGAATGGCAGGTCACACCCGGCTTTGCACTTGCAGCCGAGACAGGGTTGAAATTCCAGGGCGCGAGAGATTTTGCTGACTTCGAGAATGCAGATGGTGAAATCATCGAAGGCGGAAGTGGAGATGTGAATATTTCCATCCCGCTAACTTTGCGGGGATCAGTCAATTTTTAGGGGTCTTCAGGGGTTGAAGGCCATTAACCATACAAATCCTTGGAATTGTTAAGGATTTGTTTCCAGTTTGGGAACAGTTTTTTAAGTATATTCTGTAATACCTTATTTACGGAAGAACATAGTTCGAAAGAGAAGGAGGCCGATATGCGGCTTGCAGTTTGCGCATTATCAGCGGTTTTATTGTCAGGTTGTTCGTGGCTTGGCGGCGGCGGTTTTAACGATGGTTACGGCACCTCGAGTGGATCATATGGAGCTTACGGCGCCAATTGTGCTCCCGGACAAGCCGTCTCTTACGGTCAAGCAGGGTCTTATGGATATGGCGGCGGAGCCGGATGTGTCGG
>CAZKHC010000112.1:0-6769 GCA_964552135.1 uncultured Algimonas sp.
AATAGAGCTGCGCCGCCAAAGTTTTATTCGGCGCCATGATGAGGGCAGGGCGCTGAGTCTGTTCAATAATTTTGGCCATAGTGAATGTCTTGCCCGATCCCGTCACACCGAGCAGGACTTGATCGCGTTCAATCGAGTTTAAACCGTCAACAAGTTCCGGAATAGCTTTGACCTGATCGCCTTTGGGCTCGAACTCCGAGACAAGCCGAAAGATCTTACCGCCCTCAATTTTCTCGGGACGTGCGGGGCGATGCGGTTGCCACATAGAGAGGTTGGGTTCGGAGGCGGTGGACATGGGGAGAAGATAGGGAATTTGGCGCAGGGGGCAAGTGGGGTGGTTTACCTCCGGCGCTTTATCGTAAGTACAAAATCAAAAAAATGCCTTTACGGGCTCAAATCAATAGTTTGTGCTCTTAAGGCCGTACTGACCCGATCTGACGTGCCAAGTTTCAAATATATATTACGTGTATGACCATCGGCTGTGCGGGGCGAAATGTCTAAAATTTTGCCAATTTCCGTATTTGTTTTCCCGTAGCAAATCAGCTCTAGGACTTCGGATTCTCGTGGAGTGAGTTTGATTTTATCCTGTATGCCTTTGACCAGCTGACAATATTGTAAATGCATATTCTGCAAAAGGGCTTGAAATTGATAAAATGCCAATGGACTGACCTTGGATTTATCTTTGCCAATAGCTGTAAAAGCAAAACCTCGGCGGTTTTCAGGTCCGTATAGCGGACAACAAATACCGTCTCCGGTTCCTTCCAAAGTTGCTCGAATTCTTATTTCGTCTGGCGTTCCGGCGACATTTGGATAATTAAGCGTATCAGAAAGCCAGACGGATTTACCGCTTTCCAATCCATTGCGGATGATGACATCAGGCTTTTTAAGATTTCTATAATACTCCGCAACGGGCTCAGGGATATGATAGCTGTGGAACAGTCCGTTATTGCCAAAGTCTAGCGAGCCAATAGCGGGAAAATGCATATATGCACTCATTGTCACGCCAGCACGTTCCGCGGTTCCAATGAGAAGGTCTGTTATATTTGTGGACGCCTCAATTGCCTTTGCGATATCCAAAAACTCATCTCGTTTGAACCAGGTGGTCATTCATTCTCTCAACAATAATATAGGCGTTTTCGCTTCATTGGGAATGTGATCTATTGGCAATATCAATCCATTTTTTTTGAATTAAATTCACCAAATTCGACTGACGTAATTTTTATTTTGCGTCGAATTCCTCAGCGATTTTCGAAAATTACAGCGTGTCCATGCGATATGAAACCCCGTAAGATTACCTACGTCAGTTTAATTGGGTGGTCTCACGACTATACAACAGAACCGAACAGACACACCAAGACAGGTAATGGCGCTCAAACTATTTCAATGTCGGAGCGTCGCATGGCGGAATTCAAGCTTGATTTTTACGAGGAAAACATTGCTCAGATACATGCCTCTTCTCCCTTAGCGAGGATGAGAACGCTTTATGATTTGGCAGATAAGACGCTTGCAGCGGTCGCGTGTCAAGAAAGCGAATCTGAGAAAGTCGCAGAATTAGAGGCGAGACTTTTATCGGATAAAAACCTTCTTATTGGTTTGGTGATAAAGATGAAATGCCAGACGGAAAATGAAATTTTCGAAAAAATTGGATTTTTGAATAGAGTATATTTAGATGAAAAGCGGACCGTCAATTATACTCCAGAAGACCGCTTGCTCGAGTCAATTTATGAGGATTGTCAGCAATTTATTTAGACATTTTGCTAATTCTTGAGCTGGTTTAGACGTCGACAATCGACCCACATTGCGGTTCGGTATTTCGACATTAGATCGGCAATCGAATGTCCTCCGTTGGCCCCAAGGAACATCCCCGTATTTTAAGAAAAATGATGAAATCTAAGAAGTACGAAAACCCCAAAGAGAATCGGGGGTTTTAAGGTAAAAACAAAAACCGCAATGGATGCGAAAACATCCAATGCGGCGAGTTCCGAACTGTCTTACGGTTCGGTATGGGAATTTTTCTGATTAGAATTCTGCTGTTTTGCAAGCGAAGCTGGAGATAGCAGATTCAGCGCTATTATTGGCCTTATTCTCTATTTTTTCAGCGGCATAAATATCCATGCCCAAATTACGCACATCATTTTGTGCGCGCAGGAAGGTGCTGCCTTCGCCGATTAACCGCACGCCGATCGCTTTCTGATTTTTACAGGAGACAAAGCGATTCTGAAAATAGATCCCTTGCGCAGATTGGACTTGCGTCGTGATGAGCGCGTTTCCGGTCTCGGATTTTTTCAAACGAACGCCAAACATGCGCTTTTTTCTGTCTTCTGGGTCTTTGATACGAACCGGATTGAAATCCGCGGCGAGCGCCGCAGACGGGCGCGAATAGCTGGCCCATGACAGGCTAGAATTCGAAAGGAAATCTGAGTTTACCCATTGTTGTTTTGCATCCAATTTCGAGACGCGGATCCAATTTTCATATTGCGCATAGGCTAAGATTTTTTGGCCATAGCTCAAATTGCCGACGACTTTTCCAGCAACGGGATTATCTCGGAGATTGAGGGAGGTTGACTCAACCCAATAGGCAACGGGTTGGACATCTCGTTTGATGCGTTTTTGTATAACCGTCCCTTCGCCAACGAGCTGGGCTTCACTTACGCTTTGAGCTGCGGATATTTGAGCGGATCCAAGAACTAAGAGGGCGCTCGAGAGGCTGATTTTTAACAGAGCTTTAGACATAGGATAATCTCCATATGAGTGTGATGACTTCCGTTTTGAACTTAATTTCGGAATTTAGTCGCGTGCCCCTACGTAAGATTGCATAAACCCTAAAAGTTGATGATACTCTAACCTCGTTTTAAGAGATTTTTATAATTTAAGCGGCGTTCATCTCTGTGAAGGTTTCGGGTCTGTGTAGGTTTGAGCCATCTCTCGTGAATGCCATTGACTGAAGGGCAACAAAAAACCCCACCGCGAGGGCAGGGTTCTTTTTGGCGGTGGGAGGACCGCCTCTCTGAAACTTTTGAGGGCTTTAAGCGCTCATCTTATTCTTGGAAGGGTCGCGAAGGACATAGCCTCGGCCCCAAACGGTTTCGATGTAATGCTCACCTTGTGTGGCGGCTGCCAGTTTCTTGCGAAGCTTACAGATAAAGACATCGATAATTTTAAGTTCTGGCTCGTCCATGCCGCCGTATAGGTGGTTGAGGAACATTTCTTTGGTCAGGGTTGTACCCTTGCGTAAGCTAAGAAGTTCGAGCATTTGATATTCTTTACCGGTCAGATGGACGCGGTGATCGCCAACTTCGACGGTTTTCGCGTCGAGGTTCACTTTAATGTCGCCTGTCGTGATAATGGACTGGCTGTGGCCTTTAGACCGGCGAACAACGGCGTGGATACGCGCAACAAGCTCGTCTTTATGGAAAGGCTTCGTCATAAAGTCATCAGCGCCAGTGCCGAGGCCGCGGACTTTACTGTCAATGTCAGATGTACCGGAGAGAATGAAGATTGGTGTGTTCACTTTTGCCATGCGGAGGGTCTTTAAGACGTCAAATCCAGGCATATCCGGTAAATTGAGGTCCAATAGAATGATATCATAGTCATAGAGCTTGCCGAGATCGACGCCCTCTTCTCCGAGATCAGTCGTATAGACGTTAAAACCTTCAGACTTGAGCATCAATTCGATGCCTTGCGCCGTGGCCATGTCGTCTTCAATCAGAAGAACCCGCATTTTGTCCCCTCCCAGGCGATTTGATATTCCCTAAATCTGTCGGAATATAGTTAATAGAACCTCTGGAGTAGACGCTTTACGTAAATCAAGTGTTAACGACATTAACGTGTCTGTTAGGAACTTGCAGACCCCCAAATTCGGAATCGGTTCCGAAACGAACGACCCACTCATTCCTTTCGCTCAAATCCTGTGCAATTCATATCTGCTTAACCACGCTTTTTCACTTAACTGTAAACCTAATGCCGTATGACAGGTCTGGAATGGGAAGGGATGTACACGGGGAGAACCTCGGGCGGGCCTTTCAAATCGAACAATAAGGTATTTGGTGATACCTAAATGGGTGGAGTAAGACATGGCGCATTCAAGTGAACGGAATATCGCAAAGACGCGTTTCCAGATTGAAGACCTGCAAAAGCGCATTTCCGTCCTGGAGGCGACGCGCGAAGATTTAGAGCGTCAAATTCGTAAGCTAAACGACAGTGTTCCTGAAGAGGACGTTGATGCGAATGCCCAAAAAGAAGGTTATGTTGCATATGGTAGTTACGCCAAATCTGTCATCGTTCGGAAAGAAAACTTGCGCCGCACACTTGGCGACATCGGCGCGCAAAGCGGACAGCTTGCTGATCAATTGAAAGTCTCTTTGGATGCGCTGGATAGTTTTGAGCGCGTTAAAGCCCGGCGCATGGCGGCAAAAGCCGAAAAAGCGCTTAAGCGTAAGATTGGCTAAGCGTCTTTAATATCAGCTTTGAATCAAAAACGGCTCCCATGAGGAGCCGTTTTTTTTGACTTACCGTCTTTTGAGCCGGACGCTTCAGGACAAGATTGGCTTAACTGCCGTCGCCTTCAACCCATTCATATAAATCCATGAAGCCAGAGGCATCTGCGATCTGGTCCCATTCTACGTCTGGTTCTGCGGGCGTTGGTTGAAACAGGAAAATAGCTGCCATGACGGCCATGGCCGCGACGCCTCCGATTGACCACCAAGGCCGAGAGGCCTTCGTATCATTTGCAGGTTCTGCGATTTCAGCTGCCGCGAGAATTTGTGCCGACAAGCTGGAGCGGGTGGCGGGCGCCGCGTTTTCATCAAGATATGTTTCGAGGTTGCTCATTGTCTCAGGCTTTCTTTCACTGGCAATAAATTCAGTTTCAGTTTTGCTCTCGCTCGCGAGAGTAGGCTCTCATAGGCTTTTTCTTTTATGCCCATCACCGCGGCGCCCTCACCTTGCGAGAGGTGCTGGTAATAGGAAAGTATCAATGCGGCGCGTTGTCGGTCTGGCAATCCTAAGATTTCTGCCTGTACGCGCTGTGCCGTATCACTCCGGATAATTTCGAGGTCCGCTGATAGGCTAGGATCCGTACTGTCCGGAACGAGGTCCGTGTAAATTGGGCGCTTGCGGCGCTTCTCGTCAATACAAAGTCGGGTCGCGACGCGGCGAAGCCAGGTTAAGACAGTCGCGCCGCCAGTATCTGACCACTTTGGGGCCGCTTGCCAAAACCGTAAGAACGTTTCTTGCGCAATATCTTCGGCCATTCCGCGATCTCCTGTCATGTGCCATGCTAGGCCATGGACTCGGTTAAGATGGCGGTCCATCAGTGCCGAGAGGGCAGAGGATTCTCCTGCCCGCAATCCGGGCAGAAGATCGATATCGGGATCAGTGTGCAGGAACTTAACCCCCGCGTTTGCCCCAGCCGCGGCGACCTTTACGTCGGCGACCTTCGCCTTCGGTAAGTACACCGTCGGAGTTTGCATCTAGGCGCGTGAATAGCTGTTCTGAGATGGCCATGTGCTCATCAAGCGAGACGAAGCCATCGCCATTGGCGTCTGGATTTGGACGCTCACCACGTTTTCCGCGCTTGCCTGTACGGCCGCCGTCTTTTTTACCGCCTTTGGCTTCCCATTCGGAGCGCATGACAGTCCGTTCAGCATCGCTGAGTTCGCCGTCTAGATTTGTATCATAACGTTCGAGAATCTTGGCTTTCATGTCTTGTCTACGCAATTTCATACTATCTTTACGGGCTTTGAATTTTTCGCCTGCCGCTTGCATTTCGCTGCGAGAAATTGATCCGTCGCCATCCGCATCTAGATGATCAAAGCGTTTGCCTTTTCGCTCTTCAGATTTGGCTTCGCGGAAGGCTGTGCGCTCACCTTCGCTTAGGAAGCTGTCGCCATTTGTATCCGCTGATAAGAAATGCGCTTTGGCGGCTTCTGTGAATTCTGCTTTTGTAACTTGCCCATCTTGATTTAGATCTGCTTTTGGGCCCGCTGCCATAAGTAGAACGGATGTTGACGCGATCAAGACAGGTTTGAGTAAGGTCCGGGTCATCATATATCTCCTAATGAAGGTTGCTTACACTATTACACACGCTTGATGGCGGAATTTCCTTCGCGAGATCTGAAGTTTTTGACAATTAGCGCAGTTGTCCTGGAAAGAACAGCTCCGCTAGGCTGCGGCGCGGCGCGCAGCTTGGGTGCGCATTTGCTCCAATAATCTGGTCTCGAGGTGCAAATCATCCATATGTCCAGCATAGGGCGGCGGTGCACCTAAATGCTCCCGCACAGTCTCGGAGAGCATAAAAGCCGTTTCAACCGCATCGCTTTTCTGTCCCGTCGACAAAATAAGAGGATCGAAGTGAGAGGAGCGACGCCGCAATGCGTCTATCATCCAAAACGCTCGCATAAATTGGTCACCTTGCGTGGCATAGGCAATTAGGGACACATCCGAGGCGGCCCCCAGGCGAATATGCGCAGGTTTACAGCCAGACTTTGGAACCACAAAAACCCAATCATAAGATAAGGACAAAGCTGCGAGGAGGCCGAGGGCATTTTCTAACCCGCCAGCGCCAACGGCTCCGGCCGTAAAATGTTCATTGGCTGTGACAAAGAGAGCATCTTTGGGGTCAGCGGTCCCTGCAGCGACATCATCCAATGTGCGAGAATAAACAATACCAGCATGATTTAACATTTCGCCATCGACAGCGTCGAGGATCAAGACGGTTTCGCCGCGGCTTGCGGCTTTGCGGCCGAGTTTAAGCGCAATATCATATGTA
>CAZKHC010000113.1:0-1884 GCA_964552135.1 uncultured Algimonas sp.
AAATTTATCTTCGCGACCACGGAAATTCGCAAAGTCCCGATTACAGTGCTGTCCCGCTGTCAGCGTTTTGACCTGCGCCGCGTAGATGCGGGCATTCTCTCTCAGCATTTGCGGGGAATTTGCGAGAAAGAAGCTGTGCAAATTTCCGATGAAGGCCTGTCTATGATCGCCCGCGCGGCGGAAGGCTCCGTCCGCGATGGTCTGTCGTTGCTGGACCAAGCCATTGTCCAAGCTGGATTGGACGGCGATGAGGTGACGGGCGAGCAAGTGCGCACCATGCTGGGTCTTGCGGACCGGTTGCGGATTCTCGATCTTTTTGCAATGGCCGCGCAGGGCGACACTAAAGGCGCGCTTTTGGAAATGCGCGCGCAATATGATGACGGTGCGTCGCCTTCAGTGGTGATGCGAGATTTACTCGATGTCTGCCATGAGGTCAGCCGCGCGAAAACGCTGGGCGAGATGGCGGATTTTGAAATGGCGCCAGACCAAGCCGCGCGGCTTCGCGAGTTGTCCGATACGCAAAGCGTTGGGCAATTAACGCGGCTCTGGCAGGTGTTAAGCGCCGCGTATAATGATGTGCGCCAAGCGCCGTCGCCTTTGGCCGCCGCTGAAATGGCTTTATTAAAACTCAGCCTTGCAGGGCAAATGCCGCCGCCCGAACTTGCTGCCGCCATCATTACGCAGGCCCGCAAGGACCAAGAGGATGGCGGGCCGGGCCTGCCAATCATGACGCCGCCTGCAACAGGCGGGGGCGCGAGCGCAGTTTCCGCCGTCTCGACACAGGCTATCTCAAGTGGTTCAAGCACTGCGCCGACGGCCATGATGGAAGCGCCGCAGCCGATTATCCCTGAAACCCCCGCAATAGAAATCGAGAGTTTTGAAGCCTTCGTTGAGGCTTTGCCGAAAACACAAATTAAATTGAAATCTGATCTCGAACGCTATGTGCGCCTCGTGAGTTTCAGACGCGGAGCTATCAGCGTCAATATTTCAGACCCGCGGCAAAATACGCTCATCGGGAAAATCGTCAAAGCCTTGCAAGAAATTACCGGGGACCTTTGGATTGTCTCGCCAACGAATGAGACAGGGGAAGACCCAATTGCGCATCAGCGAAAATCCGCGGCGGCAGCGCAAGATGCGGAAGATAGAACACATCCCGCTTTTGCCCATCCGCTCCTGAAATCTGCGAAAGAGCTTTATATTCGGGATCGCGCAAATAATGTTATTCATTCTGATTTCTCTCAAACGGATAGCGAACAGGATTAAGCTATGAAAGATTTGATGGGCCTGATGAAACAGGCAAAAGACATGCAAAAGAAAATGGCGGCGGCCCAAGAAATGGTGGCTGATTTAACCGCCATCGGCCGCTCTGGCGGCGGGCTTGTCACGGTCACTTTGGCGGGCGGCGGGAATATGAAATCCCTCGAAATTGATCCCTCACTTCTGACAGGCGAAGATAAAGAAGTTGTCGAAGACCTCATCGTCGCGGCTTTTCAAGACGCGAAAGTCAAGCTCGACCAAGCTCAAGCCGAAACCATGAAGGAAGCCATGGGCGACATCCAAATGCCGCCGGGAATGAAACTCCCGTTTTAAATAGGCCGCTGGCCTTGCGGCCAAATCACCTTATAGCCGATTTATGCCGAACCATTCCGTCAGCCCAGAAATAGACCGCCTCATTGGCCTATTGTCCAAATTGCCGGGACTTGGACCGCGTTCTGCGCGCCGCGCCGCATTAGCGCTTTTGAAAAAACCTGACGCGCTTATGTCGCCGCTCGCCCAGGCCATGGGCGAAGCAGCGGACCGGATTTCGACTTGCAGCACATGCGGAAATGTCGACTCCTCTAATCCGTGTCATATTTGCGCGTCTGGCACGCGGGATATGACGAC
>CAZKHC010000113.1:1984-6765 GCA_964552135.1 uncultured Algimonas sp.
CGCCCTTTGGCACGGTGACCGCAGGTCCAACGCCACCTTTCATGTAATCTGACTTTTCCGCTGGGGAGCAACTCTGGCGTTGTTTTGCAATATCCCGTCATAAGCGCGCCGTCCCTATCAATATGTTGATAGCGCATATCTAAAATGCCCTCAGCGTCGACCTGCCCTAGGATTTGGCCAAATTGAATTTGTCCGCCGGAATAGGTTGCGGTAACCATATCGCCATTTTGTTCATATTTGAAAATGGTTTCGGAACTGACTTGCCCCGTGTCCGAACTTTCAATGGATCGAAATAATCGCCCGCCATACCACATCAGAACTTCCTCGTTTTAGACGTCTATAAAGTGCCATGTTTTTCTGCCGCGGGGAAGAGGGACTCCGCGTGGTGCATATGTGAGGGGATAGTCTCCGGCGTCACAAGGTTCCAAACTAGGCCGATACGCTCAAGCGCGCAGAGTACCCACCACCCCGGATCAAATTGAAAGCGGTGAATGCCAAGCTTTGCGCTTTCGGGGAAAGCGTGGTGATTATTATGCCAACACTCACCGAAAGAAATAAATCCAAACAGGGCGGCAGGTCCCGGCACATTGTGACCTTGAATGCCGTGGGTCGGCACATGATAATGGCGCGGACCCGTATTATGGGCAAACCATCCGATAATCCAATGCCCGGTGATGGAGACTACCAGACGTCCGCTGACGCCCCAAGCCACCCATCCGAGATCCCCAAAGTCATAAAGCGCCAATGCGATAGGGAGTTGCTGGAGCCAGACCGTACGCTGGAGGAAAATCATAAACCAGTCGTTGGTGAGCTTATCCGGGAAGGCGATTGCGGGACCATTTTCTGTGACTAATTTGGCATGGGTTTGCCACAGCCAGTCCCGCGGGATGGAGCTATGTTGAGAGTAAAAGGGATGGCAGGCCTCTTGCCGTTGTGCCCAATCTCGCAAATCATGCGCACGCATCATTGTAAATGGCCCGCCGAGCCCGACAAGCGTGCCGAGATAGGCCCCAAACCGCGCGAGCCATAGCGGGCATTCAAAACTGTCATGAATAAGCTTGCGGTGCATCCCAAGACTATGTCCGCCGCAGAGTATGAGGATTGTCAGGCCCAGAAATGCCAGAACCGCTGCCCAGCTAAAATAGATAGAGCCAAAGCTGAGCCATATTATGAGATGCGCGGTAAACCAGAGAGATTTTGCGGGCGCCTAGACCATACGTCCTGTGTCTGAACGCCAAGTCGCAGTCGAAACAATACGGTCCCGAATATCACGCATGGCAATGACCTTTCTCTGCATATGTATTGTTGCGGCGTTGCAAATCTTGAATGTCTTTTCGCGGAGTTTTGACATTTTGCACGAGGCCATATTTTCGAAAGCCAGCAATCACCCACCAAGCGGGATCAATCTGCCCACTTTCTAGACCTATCCTCGCACTTTCTGGAAAGGCGTGGTGATTATTGTGCCAGCATTCCCCATGGGTCAGCCATCCGCCGATAAAAGATGGAAGCTTAAGATTTGAAGCTTGCACGCCTGACCCGACGACATTCCAAGTGCCAGGGCCGGGGTTGTGGCAAAAATAGGTGACGCTCCAATGGCCAATTGTGCTTATGGGGACGCGCAGAAATATACCCCAAACCACAAGAGGGAGTCCGCCAATGGCGAATAATATGAGCGCGAATAAAATTTGGTGTAGGCGCCAATATTTATCTAAATGTCGAATGAAACGGTCTTGAGATATCTCTGCTTCAACTACGACGGTTGGCGGGGTTTCAAATTCAAAAGCGTAAAATAATTGCCATGTAATATCTCGGAAGAAGCCGCGCCGATGCGAGAAAAAGTCATGGCAATCGGGTGCCCGCTGCGCCCAATCTCGGGTGTCGTGAATGCGGATGACATCAGAGGGACCGCCAATTCCGACCAATGTTCCTAAATATAGTAAGGTGTATTTTACCCATGGCGTTGCAGAAAAACTCCTATGGATCATCATGCGGTGCATCCCGACCGAATGCCCCAATAGGAGCGTGATATAGGTCAGGCTTAAGCCTGCAATAATGGCCGTCAAAGAAGTGAAAATTGGTGCGAGCATAAGACCTGTTGCCAAGCATCCACCTGTCCAGAGTGTTTTTATTGGATCAAATCGAACCTGGCCGTGAATGGCGGCGGCGCAATCATCAGCGATACGTTCAACGGGTGCCATCATAATGGAGCCGCTTTCCCAATTATATTCGCGATGAGGTAGTCGGTGCTTTCGCCGATTGCACGTCTTTGCAGGGGGCCGAAATACCAAGCAGGATCGAGCGTTCTGCGGTATTTGATTGATAGGTCCACACGGGTTGTCCCATCGGAGAGCGGCTGAATCTCAATCCGTGTGCCATGAACTTTCATATAGTGAGAAAAATAACTGGTATTCTTTGTAACTACGGTTTCCACCAAAAGCGGCTCAACTGTTTTCATATGAATTTGCGTTTCTCCGCGGTGGACATTGGTGAATCCCCATCTGCGATAGGTGAAATAGGCGGTATGATGTGCGCCCTCCTCGAAAGACGGTGCGTCAATTTTATCTGGCAACGGAAAGAGAGACAGGAATTTACTGCGGCCTGCCTTTAAATGAACGGGGCGCGCTAGATTCGCGTGTATCTGTTGCGGCGTGAGTTCAACAATTTGGCTGCGCGTTATAATCTCTTCGCGCGGAAAGCTGGTAGATTCCGTGAGCCCTTCAATAGAGATGATTATGACCGCAAGCGGCACCACGCTCATGCGAAAAACATCAGATTGATTGAAGCGGTCAGGGTCTTGTTTATTTGGTGTAGCCGCGATGGCGAGGGCAGCGAATAGGATATAAATCGGCGCGGCCATGATGATGCAAATAAAGCCTTCAAATAGAAGGGCGGAACTCGCAAGCATAACGATCATGGTCGCGAGCAGATGCCGTCCGATGCGCTTTCCAACTGTCCAGCCTTTGGGCTGGGGGATAAAAACATAAAGGATGATGCCAATAACAAAGGGGACCAGACAATAGAAAAAAGACGTTGTCGCAAATCGGCTATCAAGCACGAGCCGCGTGAGCAGCGTCACCACTCCCAAGATCATCATATACCGAATCCAGACGGGCTTCGGGCCGCCAGTTAAAAATTTTTCTAAGCCGTCGTGCATATGCGGGGTTTGCCTGTTTTAAACCTATGTAGATTAAATTGGGTGCGGCGCTCTGCGCGCAGATGGTCGAGCAGCGCAGGGCCAATCTCAGGGTCAAGGAACTCAAAGCCATGTGCGAGGGCTTTGGCGGGACGAATATCTTGATTGGCGAGGAGAATTTCCCGGCCTAATCCTCCCATCAAACCTATCGCGAACCTTGGAGTACGCATCCAAGTTGGGCGGTAGAGCGCTTTTGCGACGGCGCGGGTGAAGGTGAGGTTAGTGACAGGGATTGGCGCCGTGCCATTTAGCGGGCCTTGAATATCAGGGTGGATTTGCGCGAATTGAATTAGACGTACCAAATCATCCCGCATAATCCAGCTCATCATGATGTCGCCTTTCCCGAAGGTCGCGCCGCCGCCAAGTTCCGTTGGGATTAAGAGCTGCGCGAGGGCGGCGCCTTCGCGGTCGAGAACCATCCCAATGCGAAGTGTCACGACGCGCGTGCCGCCTGTCTTGAGTTTTTCGGCCTCGGCCTCCCACTCCAGACAGAGATGCTGCGCGAAGCTCTCATCGTGTTTTGTGGGGGTAAACTCATCAAGCGGCCCAATTGGCGCGACGCCATAAATGCCGATAGCGCTGCCATTAATGAGCGTCTTGGGGCGGTAATGCAGGCGATTGAACAGAACACCCAAAGCTCGCGTTGTCTCAATCCGGCTACGGAGGAATTCAGCCTTTTTCGTCTTTGTCCAAAATCCCTGCGCCAAAGCTTCTCCTGCGAAATTGACGACGCAATCAATTTGTTTATCTACGGGAATTTGCGCAAGATCTGTGACAAGCGTAACGGGCGCCGGAAGGTTGGCCGTGACCGCATTTCGCGTCAGTACAATAATCTCATGCCCCCCGGCTTGCAGCGTTTCGATAAGACGCCTTCCGATGAACCCCGTCCCGCCCGTGATAAGCCAAGTTTTGGGTGGGGCTTTTAGTAGGAGATCGCGGGGCGGGCGTCGTCTCAAACGGGGTAGTCGAAGGGCTGCGTGGAAATCGCGCATCGCAAAGATGGTCACGCCCAAAGCGCCCGTCAGGAGAAGCAGGCTCCAAAACCCATACCAAATTGGTGTCAACATCGTCTGGCTTTGACTCCATCCTATCAGAACGGGGAGTAAGAGAGCCAAGACGACCCCGTAATTGGCGGTCATCAATGTATGCAGTAATCTTTCGGTGATCGGTAATTTACGAGTTAAATCCTCTTCCACGAAATCGCGCAAGGTGACGCCAACTTCGACGATTAGCAAAATGACGAGCCCTGTTGCGATCCAGCCACCGGGCTCAAAGAGCGCCAAAATAATGAAAGCAATTGCATAGGCGATGTTGCGGATTGCGTGGAGTTTAAGTTCTTTGGTTTGACTGTCTCGCCACGCCAAACGTTCTGTCAGCTCGTGATGATAAAGCGTATCCACGGCGCCCATGGCCATTTGAATGGCGATAAAAATCCAGAGGAGCGTGGTCATCACTCATCCTCCAAATCATCTTGGAACCAAACGCGCTGATCGATCATTTTCCCGAACCATTTATGTTCAAGCCGGAGGGTAAAGGCGAAGGTTCCGTTTCCGAGTTCCTCATGGCCTGCACGTAAGAGTTTTGGGCC
>CAZKHC010000114.1:0-6709 GCA_964552135.1 uncultured Algimonas sp.
AGTACTAGTTGTAATAATAGTACGTAGAAATTAGAGCATAGTTGCCTATTACAAGTTATCAATTTTAAAAATACGAATTTATTTAGAGGGGTAACAATGTTAAACCTAACTTTAGCAGCAAGTTCGTTACAACTCCTCCCCTTTTAAAAGGTTTATTCGTCCTCGAATAACTTGTCCATATACTTTTGGATGAGCTGGCGATTTTCCTCAAGATCTGTCTTATTGATCCACGTATCCTCGATTGATTCGCTATCTTTGAAGTGAACAAGGAATTGTGTGTTCCCTTGATAAATGCGATGAGCGAGTATTCGTTCCATTTTCGTAGAATCTGGAGCGATATCAGGATAGAACCGAGTAGGATCTTGGGATTTCCGTCCATCACTTTCAAATGGTTTAAGTAAGGAAATGTGGAAGGTTGGATGTAAGTTGCGGTACTGGTGGGGTAAATCAATGCGGCAAGCATTTCCATCAGCTAAGATTTCCACAACTGTGAATGGTCCAACAAACTTTGGAGTAAACTTCTTTGATAATCCTGTATTGATAGGTAAATTCTTAGTTGAAAGCATTACTTTGTCTCCAACTTTGAATTCAACTTCTCGGCGACGTTTGTTCACATTTTCTGCATTGCGCATATTTGCTTCCTGAATCGAAAGTTTAGCTAATTCATTGGCTTTTTCTATTTCTTTGATGAAGGAATCCGTTGAAGGATTCTTTGAAAGCTTTTCCTCTGTATGGTCAGCGTGAAGGATATCAGATATGGAAAAAGGATGCTGACCATACTCTAAAAAGAAAGGTGTTTGTTTCGTAGCATCATTAATGTGATTATTGTATGCGAACTCAAGACCTGGTAGATACTGGTCCCAATCTTTTTGAGTAAAACTTATAAAACATCTAAGCATTTCTTCTAGAGTTCTAAATGCTCTTTCTGATTGTCCATCTGTTTGAGGATGAAAAGCTGTTGAAAAGTTCAGCTTGACCTTCAGTATTTTCATTAGTTCTGTCCAGAAAGATCCAGTGAATCGAGAATCACGATCAGATATAATCTTTCTTGGCAGACCATGATGTTTATATATCTCCTTATAAAAAGCTTCTGCAATTCTTTTTGCATTATTTTATGTGAAGCTAGTGAAATAAAGTGTGTTCTCTTTGATAATTTGTCTACCACTGCAAGGATTGCAGTGTTGCCTTGCTTGGTCTTTGGTAGTTCAAATATAAAGTCCATGGATATTTGTTCCCATTTCTTTTGTGGCGGGGGAAATGGTCTTAATAAACCATATTGGTTCTGGTTTAGACTCTTTGCTTCTTGGCATTTCTGACAAGTTTTTACATAATTGAATATTTCTTTCTTCATGCTTGGCCAAAAGAATAGCCTTGATATGAGTGATAACGTCTTCTTACTCCCACGATGAGCTCCTAACAAGGACTCATGGTTATCGTGTAGTATAGTTTCTCTTATCTTTCCTTTAGGAATGCAGAGTCTAGTTTCGAAGTATAATCGTTTTCCTTTCTTAGTATACGAATCGCTTGGAGATATGAACATTTTCTTGAACTGTTCATCTTTCATATACTCTTTTTCGAGGTTTTGTAGTACTTCTTCACTAACATCCACGAGTGTAAATGCTAATAGCTTCTTAACTATACTCGTTGATGTGTGATACACATCTTTGTACTGTCTAGAGAGTGCATCAGCTACTATGTTCGATTTTCCTTTGATATATGCTATTTCATAATCGAATTCTTGCATGAATTCCACCCATCTGGCTTGTCTTCTTGATAAAGTTTTTTGTGTATCCAGATACTTTAAGGGGTGATGGTCTGTCATTATTTTAAATCTTGCGCCGTGTAGATAAGGTCTCCACGTTTGTAAGGCGTAAATTATAGCTAATTCCCTTTCATGTGTTCTGTAGTCTTGTTCTGCTGGTGTTAACTTCCTCGAAGCATAAGCTACTGGACGACAACCTGTTTCATCTGTTTGAGTTAAAAAAGCTCCAACTCCTGTCTGAGATGCATCTGCAGTTAGCTCATACGGTAAATTAGGATCTGCGCACCTTAGTACTGGTGCTTGCGTAAGCATTTCTTTCAATTTCTCGAAAGCATTCACTTCTAACTTCCTCCATTGAAATGGTATATTCTTTCGAGTAAGATTTGAAAGAGGTGTTGCAATAATAGCAAAGTCTTTTACAAATCTTCGGTAATAGTTGCAAAGTCCTAAAAAACTTTGTACTTGTTTCATATTTTCAGGTGCTTCCCAATTCTTTACGGCTTCAATTTTCTTGGGATTTACTTGAATACCGTCTTTACTAATGACGTGTCCTAAGTATTCAATACTTTGTGTGAGGAAAGTACACTTCGATAGCTTTCCATACAACTTATGTTTTCTTAAAAGATCTAATATGACTTTTAAGTGTTCAACATGTTCTTCTTTCGTTTTACTATAGATACGTATGTCGTCTAAATAGACAAGGACGAACTTATCTAAGTGTGGTCTAAAGATGATATTCATTAACGTTTGAAAACATCCTGGTGCTCCTGTCAATCCGAATGGAGTTACAAGATACTCATATTGACCATAACGAGTTCTGAAGGCTGTCTTCTCTATATCTGAGTCTCTTAATCTTATCTGGTGGTATCCAGATCTCAGATCAATACTAGAGAAGTACTTTGCTCCACCCACTTGGTCCCATACCTCATCAATTCTGGGAAGTGGTACTTGGTTCTTAATAGTTTGCTTATTTAGTGCTCTATAATCAATGCACATTCTTAGTCCTCCATCTTTCTTCGGAGTGAATAGCACTGGACTTCCCCACGGACTAATGCTTGGACGAATGAATCCATTGCGTAGGGCGTCCTCTATTTGTCTCTTCATTTCGTCTAATTCTTTTCGCGATAACTTATATATCGGTCCCATCTTGGGCTTTGAATCTTTCTCCAACTTTATACTCATTTCAACTGATCTCATTGGAGGTAATCCTTTCGGTAGATCTTCTGGAAATACGTCTCTGTACTCTTCCAGTAACTCATCTAACTCCGTAATGCGTTTGTGTTCTTCAGGTTCTCCCCCTAGTATTATATTTTGTTGTTCAGGACCTTCCCCTGTTATTATTCTCTCTTCTTCAGGACCTTCCCCTGTTTTATTATTGTCTTCTTCTTCTGTTGAAGGTCTTAATATCACGTGATATATCACACTCTTCTGTTTCTTTACTAACCTCACGAACTGTTTACTTGTAAGCATGTATGTCAGGTGGGATACCCCATGTCTACAAGCCTCTGCGTCCAGAGTTATTAACCTATCATCCTGTTTAAGGATCATACGGTTTAGTTTCCAGTCTATTAAAGGGTTGGCTTCAGATAACCACGCCTTACCTAGGATTAAGTCGTAAGATATCCAGTCCACAACGTATGGCCGTACGGTAATGGTAGCTTCCCCTATCCGTATGTTTTGGTTTTCAGAACACAGCCCCATTGGAATCAGTGTTCCGTCCCATAGTTCGGCTCTAAGGTTAGTCTTTTCTTTTCTTATATTATACTCTTCTGCGAATGCCCTTGACATTACGATCTCTTCACAACCACTATCTACTAAAATTTTACAATGGGATTTTTCCATTACACCTTGTAACTTCCCTGTATAACTTAGTAGAGTTTGTCTTTTTGATTTTCTTCTCCTTCTGTATGGAGAAAACGTACATAAATTAACAATATTAGAATCTTCATCATTTTCATTGAATTCATCAGTAACATTATCATCATTTTCATCATTCACTAAGGTTTCAATCTTTTTGGGTTTTTGTGTTTTGTTATTTTTTGGTTTTTTGTTCTTTTCTTTCACATACGAGTCGGCTATTGTATATTTATCCGTTGATGTGCCGATTCCATCTAACGGAACTCTTAGTTTTTCTTCTGGTGAAAGTTTGTAGGCTTACTGAAACTCCTACCACTGTTATTATTGTAATGGTTTCGTGCTATGCAGTTAGGTTTCCCACATACGAAGCATAGCTTCTTCTCAACTCTTCGCATCTTTTCTGCGTAAGGTAGTCTCTTATTTCTGTATTGCGGGATGTTCCCAATCTGCATTGGCGTAGGCCCTCCCGAATGATTATTGTTGGATCTTCCAAATCCGAAACTATTCTGACCACTAGTGTATAGACTATCCAGTCTATCTGCGATCTTCATCGCATCTTGAAGCGTATTAGGTTCAGAACGTTCCACTTCGATTCTAGTTCTCGTTTTGAGTCCTTGACTGTAGTGGAATATCTGTTCGGCAGCAGTCATGGATGGAATCTGTAACAACCACTTAGAGAACTCTCTGTTGTAATCTCTTACTATTGTGAGTTTACCCATTTGCTTCAATTCACTTAACATCTTACGTGCTGTAAGTTCCCTATTTACGGGTTCAAAGTAGTTTAGAATCTCTTGTTGGAACATCGGCTAGTCAGTTATAGTAGTACCATTGAGGGTAACTAGTTCCCACCATTCAAGTCCTGCACCCGTCATATAGCTAACAGCATACTTAATCTTAACTATATCATTAGGTTGCGGATTTTGTGTCCCAAATATATTATCTAAGCTTTTTAGCCAACTTCTAACATTCTGACCATTAAACTTTTCTGGTTTACCAGTCCTTAATTGAGTGTTGTTTGGTACATTTTGGCCCATGTTTGCTACTGCATGATTGGTGGCGGCTACGGCTTGATTAGCCTGGTTAACCTGTGCCTGTAAGGCCTGGTTAGCCTGCACGCTCTGAGCTACCTGTTCCTGTAATGTTGCGACCTGTGTCTGTAACTGGTGCATAATCGAATCAGAATCCATTTTGTTCAAACAATGTATTCCAGCTAGGAATAATTTTTAATCAATTAAGTTCACTAATGGTTACGATTCGGATGTTTCTTGAAGAATTGAAGTGTCTTCGAGACGTTGCTTACACTAATTTTCCTCTGTTTACCTATCTTGTTCCAACGACGAATCACGTGCTTCTCAGCTGCCAAGTGTACCAAGCGGTACAGTTCAGTTTTTTGGCGCTGGTGCTCGTCTTCCAATCTGTGGACGTTGTACAGTAGAACAGTTGCGAAATTAGCCTGGCAAAGTTCGCACCTTACCTGTAAGACTTTCCGGTATTCTTGATCCAATTGAGTCAGAGCAGTGTTGAATCCCCATAAATTAATGAGTCCTTTGATATGATCCTCACTCAAATTGTGCTCAGCCCAGGATTGATTGTCGGGTTTACGGTGCTTACAGGTGTTACACCTCTGGCCCACACTGGTGCCACTTCCTGTCAGCAGGAACGTAGGGCCTTCCTTGAATGCACCGTCCTCAAGAGCCTGACAGAATGATTCCTCACCGTTGATTGGTTTGGTAGTCTTACACTTCGCCTCTGTAGCTGGTTGAACGGGTAGAATTTCGGTAATTTCCGGTGTAGTGGGCTCAGGAGTCCTAACTGGCTCGGTGGCCCCAGTGCTTACAGGTGAATCTGACACTGTAAAAGGTTCAAAAAAAATTTTGTCAGATTTGTTTTGGGCGATGCTACCACTTTTAGTGGTTCAGAATAAAATTGTGACTTACTTTTGAAAAACAAAGATTTATTTGAAAATCTGGAAATGTTGGTTGCAAGCGGTTCTTAATTTGACGCACTTGTAGTTTAAGGCGCTGGGGTTGACCAGTTTGTTGTGCCTGCCTTTCGAAATTCCTCGACGGTCGGCAGCTCCAACGCCCCCTTTATAGAATTTTAGAACGTAGGAGTTCGTAGCTAAAATCCCGATAGACTATAGTAAAAACAACGATAGCTGCTAGTCAGCTTTAAGAGCGTTTTGACACTCTGTATTAGTTTCTACTACACTACTTACTAGCGCCTCCTGGCTCCTCCTCGATCCCCCTTGATCCTCCTCTGATCCCCCTCTGCATCTTCCAAATGCTATCCCATTCGCCATTTGGGCCTCCTCCTCCTCCAAAAGAGGACCATTAGGTTCCTACTACTCTAAATTTCTTAATATAGTACTAGTTGTAATAATAGTACGTAGAAATTAGAGCATAGTTGCCTATTACAAGTTATCAATTAAAAATCCGAATTTATTTTGAGAGGTAACAATGCTAAACATAAACTTTAGCAAGTTCGTTAAATTTCGCAGCCACATACCTGCTGAATCTCGATCCCATCATGCCTTAGCTTTAGTGGTGGCAGAATAGAGTTTTGACTTACTTTTGAAAAAACGATGAAAAAACAAGGATTTATTTGAAATCTGGAAATTTGGGGGTTGCAAGCGGTTCTTAATTTGACGCACTTGTAGGTTAAGGCGCTGGGGCTAGCCAGTTGGCTGTGCCTGCCTTCCGAAATTCATCGACGGTCGGCAGCTCCAACGCCCCCTTTATAGAAATTTAGAACGTAGGAGCTGGGAGCTAAAATCCCTGCACACTATAGTAAAAACCACGATAGCTGCTAGTCAGCTTTAAGAGCGTTTCGACACTCTATACTAGTTTCTACTACACTACTTATTAGCCCCTCCTGGCTCCTCCTCGATCCCCCTGGATCCTCCTCGATCCCCCTGGATCCTCCTCTGATCCCCCTTCGCATCTTCCAAAAGCTACCCGTTTCTCCATTTGGGCCTCCTCCTCCTCCTCTGAAAGAGGACCATTAGGTTCCTACTACTCTAAATTTCTTAATAGAGTACTAGTTGTAATAATAGTACGTAGAAATTAGAGCATAGTTGCCTATTACAAG
>CAZKHC010000115.1:0-6647 GCA_964552135.1 uncultured Algimonas sp.
GGCTGGAGGCGAATAGGGCGCAACGGGCGCAGGAGCCGGAGCCGCGACGGGTGCCTCAACATATTCTTCAAGAACTGGGCGCGCCACTTCTACAGGTGCACGAACAGGCGCTCTATCGGCGGCCATCGGGTCTGCAGGGCCAGCATATTGGACGCGAACTTGGCCAAGACCAGTTATACCAAGTGCATCAGCTGAGGCCTTTGATAAATCAATGATACGGTCGCCGACAAAAGGTCCGCGGTCGTTTAGGCGAACCATGATAGATTTACCGTTCTCTATATTTGTTACAAATAGCATGGAATTTAGCGGCAACGTCTTATGTGCGGCGGTCATGTCATACATATCGTATATTTCTCCGGTCGCCGTCGGCTTCCCATTGAATTTTGGACCATACCAAGATGCAACACCCGTTACATCATAATTTGGCTCATGTTTCGGCGTGTAAGACTTGCCCATAATTGTGTATGTTTTACCAACGCGTTGATGCTTATAGAGATCTTGATCCACGCTCGAGGCGTCAAATGACGGGGTCGCGCGCTGCGGAACAGGCATTGGCGTCGGTAGCGGTGCAGCCGCCCGAGGGGCAGGCGTTGGACGCGCGGGCATAGGACGTGCTGGTATATAGCTATCCGCAATACGATTGCTCCGTGGTACGCTCGGTGTGGATAATGACGCATATTTGGCCGGACCATCACCTATCTTATATGTAATGGGTGCCCCCTGAACGGTCTTTGTAACATTTGAAGACGCACAGCCCGTTACACCCATACCCAATGATATGGTCGTTAAGCCCATCACTACTAATCTTATACTCGCCATTCTACTCACCTTTATATCCGCCCCACCTGGCTAAACGAATGACTATCACTTCATGTGTTGGACATGAGCGATGTGCATTCCTTCTATGTTTGGTAACCTAAACGAGCAGGCTTAAACTCGAGTTTGAAAACAGACTTAACGTTGAATTTTTATTCAGCCCTAACGAGAGGTTCTCAATTAAGCCTAATCTAAGCTTAAGAAATAGGTTTCGGGGAATGGTTGCGATCTGGTCAATATATATGGGGAACGGCGAGACAGAGATTTATCTGCATTTTTCATCTTGAGTCTGTACTGAAAACACCTTAGGCGGCACACCGCATAACCTAGTCATATGCTCTTGCGGGCGGGTGGCAGAGTGGTTGAATGCACCGGTCTTGAAAACCGGCATGGGTGCAAGTCCATCGGGGGTTCGAATCCCTCCCCGCCCGCCACTATATTTCACTAAGTCACTGTTTTATATTATTAAATTAGAATTCTAACAGCACTAGGCCCAGTTCTCGGCCCAGTTGGCGAAAAAATATTAGAAAAAGTGAGATTTTACTAAAGTTTTTGAATTTGAAGGGTAAAACTCTGCTTACATTTGACTGATTGCAGCCAAAATAAAGAAACACCCGAGTACGAACAGTCAAAGCACGACAGGAAGAAGGTCGAAATGACCTGCAGGGACGGCAAGTTTATAATCCCCGCGACGGGTCAAAACTCGACTTTCGCGAAAACCCTCTTGGGGCCATGCGTCCGGCCTGTGCGCGTTTGCCTTGCAAGATTTCCCAATCGGGAACCTCCTTGCGACGAGCAGACGTATCGAGGAAGGTTAGTCCTTCCTCCGCATTAAAGGTTGTCACATCGGATAATCCGCCATCTTTATATTTCTGGAGGCGCACACCCTTCCCGCGGGTCATGACAGGCAGATCCTCGACATCAAAGACAAGGATCTTTCGGTTCTCGCCAATCGCCGCAATCTTATCGCCTTTAATTTCAATCACCCTCAAGGCTTCTGCATCACCTTTTACATTGAGGGTTTTACGGCCGCCGCGCGTACTCGCGATAATCTCACTTTCCGATACGCGGAAACCATAGCCGTCATTGCTCGCGACAATTAATTCGCGTTCTGGGTCATGGACGAACATTCCGATGGGGCTATGGTCATTATCCATATCCACGAGGAGACGAATAGGTTCGCCGTTGCCGCGCCCGCCCGGCAGCTTATCCGCACCCAATGTGTAGAATTTGCCATTGGTCGCAAAGACGATAATCTTATCCGTTGTCTCCGCAGGTACCGCAAAACCTAGCTTGTCCCCTTCTTTGAATTTTAGCGTAGATAGGTCATTTGTCTTACCTTTCAAAGTCCGTATCCAACCCTTTTCGGACATGACGACCGTGATAGGTTCTTTGGTGATAAAGGCCGTCGAGAGATCCACATCAATTTCCGGCGCAACATCAAATGTCGTGCGGCGCTTACCGAGTTCGGTTTTGGGTCCGTAAAGCTCGCGCGTCTCTTTGACCTGCTCTGCAATAGCATTCCATTGGAGTTTTTCTGTCGAGACAAGCTTATTCAACGCATCACGTTCCGCCGAGAGTTTATCATGCTCACCCTGTATTTCGATTTCTTGCAATTTATTGAGGGCGCGAAGCCGCATGTTAAGGATAGCATCCGCTTGACGGTCCGTGAGTTTAAAGGCCTTCATCAACTCTTGTTTCGGATGATCTTCGAAACGAATGATGTGAATGACCTCGTCAATGTTGAGGAAGGCAATCATATAGCCGTCGAGAATTTCGAGACGGTCAGCAATTTTCGTAAGGCGTTGATTGGAACGGCGCAGCAGAACCACACGGCGATGATCAAGCCAAGATTGTAGCACTTCGCGCAGGTCCATCACGCGCGGCGTGCGGGTCGCATCGAGAACATTCATGTTCAGGCTCACGCGGCTCTCAAGCTCGGAAATCTTGAAAAGGCTTTCCATCAGGAGTGCAGGGTCAATATTCTTGCTACGCGGTTCCAGAACAATTCGGATATCTTCGGCGCTTTCGTCCCGTACATCCACCAGACCTGCCGATTTCTTTAGCTCAATGATTTCCGCGAGCTTTTCAATCAACCGCGATTTTTGAACCTGATAGGGAATTTCCGTGACGATGATTTGATATTGCCCGCGCCCTGTGTCCTCGACGTTCCAGCGCGCGCGGACTTTAAACCCGCCCTTTCCGGTTTTATAAGTCTCCAGCATCGACTCCTTTGGCTCGACGATAATCCCGCCAGTCGGCAAGTCAGGACCAAGGACATATTTCATCAATGTCTCAACCCGCGCCTTTGGCGTTTTAATCAGATGCAGCGCCGCGTCGCAAAGCTCGGCGGCATTATGCGGTGGGATAGATGTCGCCATACCAACAGCAATGCCCTGACTGCCATTCGCTAGAAGATTTGGAAAACCTGCTGGGAGAACGAGCGGCTCCTCGTCTTCTTCATTATAAGTTGGACCAAAGTCGACAGCGTCCTCATCGAGGCCTTCCAGCAAGGCAACGCCTGCCCCTGTCATCTTGGCTTCGGTGTAGCGCATGGCCGCCGGGCTATCGCCGTCAATATTGCCAAAATTACCTTGCCCGTCGACGAGCGGAAAACGCGTCGCGAAAGACTGCGAGAGCTTGACCAGCGCGTCATAAATCGACGCATCCCCATGTGGGTGATATTGGCCCATCACATCCCCGACAATCCGCGCGGATTTCTTGTGCGAGTTCTCCGGGTTTAGCTTGAGCTGACGCATCGCATAGAGAATGCGGCGGTGAACAGGCTTCAACCCGTCCCGCACATCGGGCAGCGCGCGCTGCGTAATCGTCGAGAGCGCATAAGCGAGATAGCGGGATGATAGCGCCGTATCGAAATGCTCTTCGATAACGGCATTATCCGGCACGCCATTCTCCCCGCCAGAACTCGAATTTTTTGATTTAGATTTTGGTGTCTTCGCCATGAAATGCGCGGGCCTTTCGAATCACTTGGCATAAGCTACCAAATGGACGGCCCCGGCGCTCGGGAAACTACATCTTTATTGGGGATGGGAATTGTTTTGTTTTTTCGAGCTGACTCTTAATTCTGAAGATTTTTTAGCGCCGTCACCTGATGATAGGCTCTGCGAATTATTGTAATCAGGCTACCTCCAATAATGAGGTAAATCACCCCTAAGAGAACGAATGAAGACGGAGTCCATAAAGGTTCAAATACAGCAATAAGGGTTCCTAGTGACAGAACCGCCATCCGGTGTTGTTTCGCCATAGGACCTAAATAATTTGCAGGCAGGCCATTCGCGCGCCCTAACTCACGGACATAGGCAATAAAGACGGCGAGAGACGCAGCCACCCAGCCCAATGTCATATTCCCCGCAGCTATGCCCGCCCCTACCAAAATAAAAATATCAGCAACACGATCTGGAAACTCATTCCAGAAGGGACCGTCACGTCCAGCTTTTCCGCCTTCTACCGCCACCATGCCGTCAAAAAGATTGCACAATAATCGCATTTGTATCGCCAAGATCGCTAAGACTAATAAACCGCCGCGAGGCCACCCTTCCAAAGGCTGGCTAGCGTAAAGCCAATAAAAAACCAGCGTAGCGAAACTAAAGACCATGCTGAGAACGGAAATCATGTTGGGCGTGATCCCCGTATTAGAAAGCCCGCGTGTAATTTTATCGGCCCATTTCGTATTCCGCGCAGCGATGGGGCGGCGTGCTTCAGATGTTTCTGGTAACTTACTCATCTGATGTTACTCTTCGGCCGCATGCCACAATCTCCACGTATAGAGACAGGCATAGGAAAACGCGACGCTAAAGGGGAGAATAATCGTGGCGAAGAGCTCGGGTGTTTTCGCGAGAATGTGGCCGCTAACGAGCATGGCCAATGAGGCTGAACACGCAATGAGAGGGGGTGAAAACAAGGCGAGCCATTTCTTCTTCCGAACAATAAAGTAATTCGAACAGGCCTCGAGGATAGTTTTCATGAAAAATGTAATGGTACCCGAAAAGGCGCCCTGCAAACCTCCGGCAATGAGAGCCTTATCCAGTCCATGCATACGATTGGCGAAAACCGCCCAGCCCCCCATAGCCAAAAAGGCGAAGAGAATATGAACAAGCGTACTGTCCATCATTTTCTTAATCATAGTGACGACGCCTCCTCGAATCATTCTTGTACTTATTTCTTATTTTTTGCATAAAAATTCTGATGAATATACTCTCAGCCATCCCGACGCCGCTGTTAGTGGCCTTTTTTGGGCTTCTGATTTTACTCTCTACAGGCTCCCTTCTCTCCGTTCTTCTCCCCACATTTAAATCGGGAAAGTGGGATGATCTGAGACCGCGAATGAAATCATGGTGGGTGATGTGCAGCTTGCTTGTCGGGGCTATGATACTCGGGAAAAAGGCAGTCGTTATTCTTTTCGCCTTCATTAGTTATTTGGCTTTGAAAGAATATATGACCCTAGCTCCAACGCGAAAACAGGATCGCGGCGTGGTCTTATTTGGGTATCTGCTCATCATCCCAACTTATATGATGGTCTGGTTCGGCCAATATAACATGTTCCTCATATTCATACCTGTTTATGGATTTCTCGCACTTGCAATTATGATGGCCTTTACGCGCCGAACAGATGGGTTTTTGACTACAATTGGCATCGTACAATTTGGCCTAATGACTTGTGTCTACACCTTAGCCTATGTTGCCATGTTGATGAATGTCCCGCCCTCGGAATTACCTGCGGCTGGATGTGTCGGGCTGATTTTTCTTCTATTGTTTTCGACCCAGTTTAACGACGTCAGTCAATATATGTGGGGCAAACTTTTTGGGACACATAAGATCAGCCCTAACATCAGTCCCAATAAGACCTGGGAAGGCTTTTTTGGCGGCGTTTTCACCACAGGTCTCATATTCTATTTTATTTCCCCTTATTTTATCGACCTATCTATTTTAGCGAAAATTCTCATTGGCCTAACGCTTCCGATTGTCGGATTCTTTGGTGATATTACGATGTCGGCTATCAAACGTGACCTTGGCGTAAAAGACTCAGGACGCTTATTGCCAGGGCATGGCGGAATACTTGATCGCACAGATAGCCTGATTTTTACCGCGCCTTGGTTTTTTCATATGATCGCGTTTTTTGCGCTTGAGCATTTCTAGAGGGCCGCGGCATGACGAATTATTTTCGAGCTTTTGTCCATTTCTTTATCGCAAAGCCTTTGGCCAAACTTGTTATTGGTATGGATGTATTAGGGAAGGACAGGCTCCCCAGCTCTGGCCCGGCAATTATCGCGGCCAATCATAATAGCCATATTGATACGCTGATTTTACTTAGCTTGTTTCCAAGCAAAGTTTTAACTCATGTTAGGCCCGTCGGTGCGGCGGACCACTTTATGAAAACGCGTATCATGCGTTGGATTTCGCTGAATATTATCGGAATGATTCCGATTGAACGCAAAGCCTCAGGGTCAGGACGTGATCTTTTGGTGGATTGCCGCCAGGCCTTGGATGAAGGCAAAATATTAGTCATTTTTCCAGAAGGAACGCGCGGAGAAGCCGAAGAACTGACGGAGTTTAAAACCGGTGTATCTCGGCTCGCGAAGAGCTCCCCTGACACGCCTATTTACCCTGTCTATGTTCAAGGCGCAGGACGCGTTTTACCCCGAGGATCCAAAATGATTGTTCCCTTTAACTGCACCGCGGTGGTCGGCGAGAGTTTAAATTGGAGCGAAAATAGTGACAATGATCGCCATATTTTTATGGATAAGTTAAAACTCACAATTACGGACCTCAAACAAGAGGCCGTTCCGCTAAGATGGGATTAGACGTTAAGT
>CAZKHC010000116.1:0-455 GCA_964552135.1 uncultured Algimonas sp.
AGCACGAGCCTGCGTAGCTTAGATAACAGTCCTACTTGAGTAAACTCGAAGTTTAATGTAAGCTGCTAATCATTACTTATCACGGGGTTACCTTCGAAGGTACTCCTCCCAACTCTACAAGCCGTTGGGGTATTTATACACAATCATAGATTGGGCAAAATGGCCACTTGGGCGGAAAAACTCCCCAGTGGCACTAAGGTAGTTACAAAAATATGAAACTAAATGTAACTCGTTACCTGGCCCAATGAAAACATCACATTCAAAATAGTTCAAAAATCCACGGGAGCAAAATATTTTCCCGCTTCGCAAAAATACAAAAACATTGATTCAAATGATACAACCAATCTTGTAACCACTTATTGGTTGGCACACGAGATACTATTTGAAAAGTCTCGATAGTCCTTCAAAATCTCAACAGTCCCACCATCGAGTGTTTCATATGAAGCAACCCGATC
>CAZKHC010000116.1:555-6617 GCA_964552135.1 uncultured Algimonas sp.
TCCGTAAACATTGTTAATGGGATCGATTTCCCGAGCATATTTTGGAACTCCCTCTGGATCATGCAAGCTCTGTCGAATGCATCGGCAAACGCATACACGTCTCCTCATAACACTGATCTGGTCACTCTCCTACTTTTGTGTGATGAATGGTGTAACACATGGCACGTATTCGTCTTGTCTGCGGCACTAAGGTAGTTACAAAAATATGAAACTAAATGTACCTCGTTACCTGGCCCAATAAAAACATCATATTCAAAATAGTTCAAAAATCCACTGGAGCAAAATATTTTCCCGCTTCGCAAAAAATAATACAATAACATTGATTCAAATGAGACAACCAATCTTGTAACCACTTATTGGTTGGCACACGAGATAATATTCGAAATGCCTCGATACCCCTTCAAAATCTCAACAGTCCCACCATCGAGTGTTTCATATGAAGCAACCCGATCATTGCATGCGGCTCCGGTGTGTTGTTAGCAACATCTTCTCGCGAGCTGACATATCACCGTTACCGTCCTTGTAAGCATTGGCAATCCGCAACTGGCGTGTATCATAGGGCTCTGCTGTAGTCATAAATCGCACATGAATGACAAAATCGACCGTTGCAAAGACCAAACGCTGTGTTTATAACATATTTCCCAAACCTCATCCCTTCTGTTGGCACGTGCTCCGTCCATCAGGAGGAGGGGTATGCTGACTTCGTTCTCTTCCGCCGTTTGAACGTAGTAGGCATTCGGCAATTCTACCAGGTACTGTCCCGTGGAAAAACGTGCCGTACCGCTCCCCTCGCTGCGCTGTACCCCGTCCAATGTAAGTACATCCCTAGCATTCTCGCTGTAGCTCATTAATGCTTGTTTGGTGTTGAAAATGTGAGCCATGCTTGTTGAGAGAAGGAAAGTCGTCCTCATATTGCCGAGCTATTGCACTGTATGTGTTATCTGGCTGTTGAAATTCGTCCCACCGTTGTTTCAATAGCTGCAATGTCTACTATAAGTAGACATTCCATCCGTTGAGATTTCTTTCTCCTTGCCATTCAAAATATTGCTCTTCTCATCATATTTTTGTAGTTTTGAAATTACACCCCCAAAAATTAGCGAATGACTCACTGTTCAATGGCGTGTGCGCATCGTTGCTGGGCCAAAATATTGGCCAACGCCTTGTTGTGTCCCACCTCCGTAAAAAGTGTCTGCCGCGTTAAATTCAGATCTTAAAAATCCAACGTCTGACCCTTCCTGTCTATCATATGCCTCCCTTACAGATTTGATGTCAATCATAAGTCGCTTTTCAGTAGTGATTGAGCATTTCGTTATGACATCGAACAGGCTCTTAGAGTCCGTAAACATTGTTAATGGGATCGATTTCCCGAGCATATTTTGGAACTCCCTCTTGATTATGTAAGCTCTGTCGAATGCATCGGCAAACGCATACACTTCTCCTCCTAACACTGATCTAGTCACTCTCCTACTTTTGTGTGATGAATAGTGTAACACGTGGCACGTATTCGTCTTGTCTGTAAGCAGTACAATGTAGCCTAGTTGAGATGTGTAATCAGCGTTATTTGCAAATGATGAGTCGGCGTACACCTTGAGTTTCAATGATTGTAGGTCTAGTTTGGGATACACTAGACTCTGCCTTGGAGTTTTCCTGAGATGTTTGATGACCTTATTGAGAGCCTTGGTATGATCCATGCTCATAGTAGCCTCAGTTACTTGCGCAGCCATGTTGACGGCGCAGCTGATGTCAGGACGTGTGTGCGTGATCCAAGCCAGTTTAGCTCTCATTGATCTGAGATCATGGAACGTGCAATCCTCTGGTAGAATAGTGAGTCGTTGAATGTACTCACTCTGATTCAGTGTGACCCCTTCGTTGGAGATTGATACTAGAACTCCTGCAAATTTCGTTGGGGCCATTTCCCTTTCTCGAGAATCAAACTTCTTCAGAGTGGCGTTTGTCATCTCCATGAACTTATCTGTTCCACATATGAGTGAGTCGTCCACATACGTAGCGATGACTCCAATTAGTTTCCCGTTCTCGTACTTAACAAACAGGGAAGGATCAGCAGTTGACGTGGTCATTCCCAGATCTTGCACTAGATGAAGCTTCATCGTATAGTTCCAGTAATCCCCTGCATCAGTTAGTCCGTACAGGGGTTTCAGCAGTTTGAGGACATGCCCTGGTTTGAGGTTGAATTCTTTTGGAGCCTTGATGTATACATCTCTGCGTAGGTTATCTGCTGACTGCAGATATGCTTGGCTGACATCGTGGCTCCAGATCTTAAATCCGTTGATCGCTGCAATGGATGCGAGTATCCTGGTAGAGGACTGCCGGGCAGTAGTCGTGTTGTGCACAAGGAAGTTTTTCTCCTTGTCGCGGTGTCCTTGGACTACAAACCTCGCCTTAGCTTTCTCGTCTTTCTGCCCAACGTTTTTGATTGCGAGGACAAATCTCCCCGTAAGTACGTTTGCTTCGCTTGGTAAATTTGTGCCATCGACAACTGTCCAAGTCTCTTTCTGTTCTAGCCCTTCGATCTCTTTCGCCTTGGCCTCATCAAATCGTTGTGAAAATTGTTCCTTGTCTGCTGGATGAAGCGTTTTGGTGAGTAACACTTCCTGTTGATCTTCGCCATCGTTAGTTTGGACTGCGTTTATCAGTACCTCGCAGTTTTTCTTTTCGACCGATGTGGATAGCGGTTCGAAGGTTTGCTTCATTGCTAGCATGAGATCTTCCTGAGCGTTTTTGATAAATGGCTTGATTTGTGTTGCAGAATGTTGAACTTCCTCTCCATCTCTGTCGATGAAGACTTGCTTATCCTCTACTCTCGTTACATGGTAAGGTCCCGTCCATTGGTTCGGTTTGGCTTTTTCCCGATAAACGAGAACTTCTTGGCCTGGATGGAACACTGTTGTAGCTGTGGCAGGGATGTTCGAGTTCAGCGCGGTCCTGACTCTGGCTTCGGCAACGAAAGCTTCCATTTCCGATCTGGCTATTTCGAGGGCCTTCATACGATCTTCCTGGTTGGGAAGATTAGTTGATACAGCTGGAAATCTTGGAAGAACTCCGAATACGAGCAGTGATGGTACTAGTCCGTTTGGTCCCATCGTGTCGTTCATGGCTTTGACTGCTAGCTTCAGAATGAGCTCATTTTCCAGATTGGGGTAGTGATCCTTGATCTTCAGGAATATTCTTCGCAGAGGGGCATGATACCTTTCGCCCTTCCCAAGCGAGTTGTGGCTTTCTACTCCAGAAAGCTGTAATTCGATGCCTGTCATATCAGTTATCTGCTTCCATCGAGGTGAAGTGAATACGGACCCTTGGTCTGTCTTCATTTTCGATGGATAACCTGTGTATATGGCAGCCCAACAGTCGAGAAATGCATACCAGACATCTTCAAGGCTCTCTCCTCTGAGTATAGTTGCAGCGCTAAAGTTCGTTTGCGTGTCGACAACGTGTAGAATCGCGATTCCAGTAATTTTCATCAAGTCTAGTGCCACCTCATAGTTGAATGTGACTTTGTTTGGTAGTGAAACTTGAAAACTGCTTTGTCGTGGCGAAAATCGTTGACACACCTCACATGATTCGCTGATTTCCTTCAGTAACGCCTTTGTCTCGTTTGTACAGTTCTCGGGCTTAGCTTTCATGACTAGGTTGAAAAGTTTGCTAGCTGAAGGGTGGAAGAAATGCAGATGCATTTTCTGCAGCTCGCTTCTTGTGTACAGAACTTCAGCGTAGTTCCACTCTAGATAAAGATGTCCTGCTTTGCGGGATAATGGCATTTTCCAACCTTCCTTTTTGTGAATGAGAAGGTTTTCCGTGTTGTCCGCTAGCAGAGTCTCCTTGTCAAGGATATCAAGTCCGATAATCATTGGAATATCAGCGTCGACGATGTCGATTCTGACCTCGATGTAACCGTTGTTCGGCTTCGGTATGCGCACGGGAATAGTACCCAAGCTTTTGTAGCATCCGTCTCCAAACTTGAAAGCGAAATTCGAAGCTTTAGTCTCCAGCCTAACCTTCATGAGTGCAGCATAGGCGGCTGCTTGTTTCTTCCCAACAACAGATTTCTGGGCTCCAGTGTCTAGGCATATTCCCTGAAACTGAATAGATTTCCTAGCTTTTTGCTTCCTTTTCACCTTAGTGTTGCTGATCAATATCTCGGCCGCTGTTTTCTTTCTCTTAGAGAAGACATCCTTAACTGTTTTAGTGAGCCTTTTAAGTTTGAATTTGACCTTGCTCTTGCGCCTTTCGATAGGGTTCCTTCGGCGAGTTGGCACCCTCTCTAAAAAGACGTTTCGACTTGGTGTGAGCCGTTAGTCTCATTTTGGTCGCTGGCAGAGTTAAAAAGTCCCTCAACAATGATAGGAATGTCTTCGTCAGGCTGAGTGGTTGAATCTTCTCTGATGGTTTCTTCAAACTCGATGTCTCCAAAGAAAACTTCGGCAGGCGTAAAGCTTTCATCTTCCTCTGATTGCGGGCATTCCTCTAGTTGTTCGCAAATCTCATAAAGTACGCGTTTAGAGTTGTTCACATTTGGCCTGAATTTGTTGTACGTCTGGACTTTTTGAGCCGCCGTTTCGATAAAGTCTTTCCTTTGGGGGCATTGGCGAAGCAGATGCTTGTCGCTACCACATTTGAAGCATGTTCTAACACCATTTCTGTTGTCTTTTGGGTTCCTTCCGTATCGAGCCTGGCTTGCAAACAGGACTCCCGGGATAGCTTGCTTTAGCTCTTCCGATGAGGTTGCTTCCTGGCCAGTGATGTGGGCATTGGCTTTGTCCACGGCAAGGTACTTCTTCTCATCTCTTTCTTGCTGGATAGAAGCTTCCAACTGCGAGTAGAATTCTTGATAGCTGAGATTCAGTGAAGCAAGTCTGCTGAGCGGCTCTTTTGCCCAAGTCATTCCGATAACTGCATGGCGGAGGTATTCGATCTTATGCGTTTCGTTGCGATACGCCTCGGGAGCCTGCAGATATAACTTGCAAATAGTTTGGTGGACCTTTTCGAGAGCATCCATAACACTGCAGGTCTTGGAGATGGAGTTGGAAATTCTTAGGCTGGTCAAGTGGTTCTTGATCCTAGTTTGACGAGTGAAGGAGCGATACTCATCACACATAATGCGGCAAGCGTCACCAAAGTTGGCAGCAGAGTCACGGATCTTCTCGTTGTAGAATCTTTTGGCGTCTCCCTTTAGCATATGATACATGTACTGGAGCTTCTGAGTTTGAGTGAGTTCATAATCCTGGCATGCATGCATATACTCGTCTAAAAATTCCGACCAGTTCTCTGTAATTGCACCAGAGAACTTGCTTGATGTCTCTTTGAAGCGAATGGACATGTTATGAGCCACACGTGATGGAGTGTTAGCTTTGTTCACAGAGCTATCTGCTTGATTGCTGTTGCTACCATTCGTTTTCTGCACAAGTAAGAGGGCAGTAGCCTGGTCTTCTTCCTCGAAGAGGGTGACGGCCAAGCTGGACGTAATCCTCCGGTTGCGATGAGGCAGAATCGTTACACCTTTGGTGCGCAGGTGGTCCCTTAGTCTGCGATAAATTGAAGGCAGCAGTAGGATCTCATCTGCGAATAGCTGAGCAGGCGAGTAGTCTTCGACTAAGGCTTCCCTAAGTTGTTCTCCTGTAAGCTCATTTTCTTCGTATTCTCTGATCGACGTGACTAGAGCAGCCTGATGAGCATTGAGGTTCTGTAAGTCAGAGCAGAATTCAGACATAGTTGTGTAATTGATACTTTGAGTGTGACGACCAGCTGGATACGTTGAAGTTGATGCACTGACAGTGATAGTGGCACTTAGTTGAATATGTTGAGCAACTAATAGTTGCAATTGATAAACTGAAACTGAAACTGAAACTTAGCTGATTGTATTGAATAGCAAATGGTTGCGGTTGATAAACTGAAACTGAAACTTAGCTGATTGTATTGAATGGCAACTGGTTGCGGTTGATACACTGAAACTGAAACTTAGCTGATTGTATTGAATGGCAACTGGTTGCGGTTGATACACTGACACTGAGTTGAATGCGTTGAATGAACAGTACTTGTTATCTGCT
>CAZKHC010000117.1:0-6545 GCA_964552135.1 uncultured Algimonas sp.
GGCCGTCCGCGAGAAGAGGTTGTTGGCGAAATTACTGGCCGTATTCCGCTTGGCATTATTCCGCCTGAAGAAGATTGTGCTAAAGCCGTGCTCTATTTCGTCTCCGACTATGCCAATGTCGTGTCCGGCGCGACGCTGGATGTGAATGGCGGTCAATATATGGCGCCCGGTTAGTGAGCGAGACGACAGCCCTTTGGACGAAATTTTGCCGCGACCTTGAAGCGGCTGGGCAACAAGTTCTGTCTTCTGATTTGCAAACAAGCGAGACTGAACGCGCCGAAGGTTTGCGCTACTTAACGCGCCTCTTAAGGGTCGGGCTAGACATGCATCTTGAACATAGCGACCCGGCTTTTCCGAGCTTTTACAAAGCCTCTCACGCCACAGCAAAAATCGGCTCAGATAATCCCGATAATTATTATCAGAACGCGACGATATCCGGTACTCACCGATACCACATCAGCGGGCAACGGGGCACCGTGCCTATCCTGAGTTTCGGAACAAAGGCCAATCGCTACGCCATAGATGGCAGCATGGCCTCGACGGGTGAGCTCGATATTCGGGATGTAAAAGTGTCCAAAGACGGCAGCTTTGAAATCATTGTCAGCCGTGAAATGTCTGAAGGTGACTGGCTCCCTCTTGCCGAAGACTCCAGCATTTTAATCGTGCGTCAGACATTTTTTGACAGAGAAAATGAAACGCCTGCAACCGTCAAGATTGAAGCCTTGAACGGAAACGCCACGCCTGTAGTAAATATGGACACAGTTACTAATGCCCTCACTCGCGTACCGGCCTTTGTGAACGGCACTTCGACTATCTTTAAAAACTGGGCGGAAGTGTTTCGCGCGGAAAGCCGTAATGCTTTAAACACAACTGACCAGTCCATGTTCATCAAAGCGGGCGGTGATCCGATGATTCATTATCTACATGGATGGTGGGAATTGGAAGATGGTCAAATGCTACGCATTACAAGCCCTATTCCCGAATGCGAAGGATGGAATTTTCAAATCAATAATATCTGGATGGAAAGCCTCGATTATCGCTATCACAATATTCACACCAATAATGGTCTCGCGGAGTTAAATGAGGATGACAGCGTAACTGTTATCGTTTCTGCAAACTCTCAACCAAGGAATTGGATAGATACGGCGGGGCACAATAAAGGCACTATGCTCTGGCGCTGGACGGGTGCGAAAGACCATCCCATCCCATCCGTGGAGGTTATCAATGTCTGATCTGGAAGCCCGTATTGCAAAGCTCGAAGCCGAAAGCGATATCCGTAAATTGAAAGCACGCTACCTCAATGCCTGTGACGCCAAAGACGTAGACACCATTCGCGCCTGTTTCACCGAAGATGCTGAAATCGAGTTCCCGCCTCTGGGTAGTTTCGATTTGGACGGCTTGATGGGTATCTTCAATCAAATGGCGGCCACCACGCCTATCGTCGATGTTCACCACGGACATAATGGCGAGATAGAGATTGATGGCGATACAGCTAGCGGACGCTGGAACCTTGGCTTTGCGACTTATGACCCCCGCGAGAAGAGCTTTCGTATGCTCGCCAGTTTTTATGAAGACCGCTACCGCAAAACGGATGATGGCTGGCGCATTAGTCATACAAAATCCACGCCTCGCACGATTGTGGATGGGACATTAGCCGATGAAACCCCGACCGCGAAATGGATGATGGACACTTAATTGGGAGACCAAAATGTTTAAAGAAAATGACCCGCTCACAGCCCTAGACCCCGATGCCATTGTCGTCTCTGAAACTGTAGAGATTAACGCACCCGCCTCCCTAGTCTGGGAGATATTGCTCGATATGCCAAAATATGGCGATTGGAATCCCTTCTGCGTGGAGTGTGAAAGCACGCTTGAAATGGGCGCGGCGGTCAAAATGAAACTTAAAAGCTACGTCAATTGCGAACCTGAATTTTTCGAGAACACAGAATATATCTGCGCCTTTGAACCCGAAAAGCAAATCAGCTGGGCCCTGCCCCATTATGATGCTTGGCCTTACCCTGCACGGCGCGATCAGTATATCGAAGCGACAAGCCCCAATAGCTGCAAATATTACTCAACAGATGAATTTCGCGGCCCCAACGGCATTCACGTCATGCGCTTTGCTGGCCCATGGGTAAAACAAGCTTTTGATGAAACGGCCCATGCGTTGAAAGCCCATGCCGAAAAACTTTATAAGGCTTAAGTCTCCGCCGCCGTAAAATCCGCTGGCAGATTATGGAAATAACTCAACTCTTCACGGCGATGCGAGATACGCCATCCCTTATCCGTTCGCGTCAGCTCATCACAATACCAAATGCCGACGAAAAATGTGTGGGGCTGCCCGTCTCTTTCAACTACCATAGAATTAAATGCGATTGTTCGAGACGTAGCTGTATCGCCTGTGATTTTTATGACGGGCAGGCCCAACATATGCTGAATGCCGGAAAATTGCTTCAAGGCTCGTTCCAAATAGGCTTTCGTCTCAGACAGGTTACCTTTTGCGCCACCTGCGGCGGTGTAATCAATAATCGCGTCATCTGTGAAAATACCGTCGAGGGCATCCCAATCATGGCTATCAATCGCTTCACAGTAAGACGCCAGTAAGTCCTGAATTTCAAGACGGTCTGACATCTCTTGTAGGCTAAGCATTATTCAGTCGCCGCCTTATATTCCGCAATCGGCGTCATGATTTTGGCAACGCGGTTATCATATTTTACAACATCCACCACGACAGAGGTTTCGACGAGGCGCACACCTTTAAGATCGAGTATCTTGTTACTCGCGACCTGATGCACAGCCGATAGGCCTTCAAAAAGACCAATCGCCAAAATATCAAAGCGTCCCAAAAGAATAATAACCGCATTGATTTCAGACAGTTCCGCAACCTCGGCGGCCACGTCCTTAATCATGTTTTGTTCGGCATGAATGCCGATATAGGCCAGTTGCGGCGTGGCCATATGGGACATATTCGTCACCGCTGTGAAGCGAATATAATTCTCATCTTCAAGACGTTTCACGCGGGAGCGTATGGTCCCTTCCGTGAAGCCAAGTTGCGTTGCTATTTTGCGGTTGGACAGCCGCGCATCTTCAGATAAGAGCTGAATGATTTGTTGGTCTAAATCGTCTATTCTATAATCACGCATCGCCAGCTCCTAAATCGGCGCCACGTCGAAATCATATTTTATGATATCAACGGCAAAGCTGGGATCGAGGCTACGCACGCCCTTAATTTGCGAAAGCTTGCTTAGCAGAAAGTCAGACATTTTATCCATACTGGACAGCGTCACAAGGATTTCTATATCATGCTTCCCCGTGACAAGCTGAACAGAGGCGACCTCATCGAGCTTGGCAATATCATCGGCCACATCATTAGCCCGGCGACCCTTTACATCTACGCCAATGGGTAAGAGCACATTATAATCAAAAGCCGAAAAATCAGAGACGGCGACAACTTTCATGGCTTTAGCCTGCTCCATACGGCGAATACGCGTCGCCACCATAGAGGTCGTCACGCCCAGCTCATCAGCTATCTTCTGATTGCTCGTACGCCCATCTTTTTTAAGGATGTCGATTATGGAATTGTCCAATTCGTTGAATTGGAAAGCGCTCTCGGCCATGTCTGTCCTTTATGTTTACCCGCGAGCCGTAATTCGACTCGCCATTTATCGCAAGCTTCTAGCGCTACTGCACCCAAATGGCCGAGCTCCAGGCGCGGTCTTGTAAAGTGGCATGCATATCAGGGTTTGGCGGTGTACCATTGCGAACAGCATCCCATGTGCTCCACCGGCATTTTGGGTTTTCAAGCACGCGCAAATAATAAGCCGTCTTCTGACCCTGAATATAATCCGGATCTGTCCATAGCGCTTTCAGTTCTCCTGCACCAGTCTCATCATTGGTTTTACACGTTGTCAAATCGACCGTCGCACCATTATCCGCACAGCGACGTGTGGCCAGATCGGGGGCCGCACCGCCCGCGCAAGCCACATCATAAATCATTTCTTTATTCTCGCCATTATCCGACCAGACTTTGACGACTTGAATACGCTGCAAGGGATAACCTTCAGGATCTTTAATCGCCCACGCGATAAAGTCAGGAGACGTATCACCTCCATCAATATTCCCGCCCATAGGACTTCCATTAGCATAGGCCTGCTCAAGCATATCAGTGGCTGACAGAATGCCGTCGGAGTAATTACCTGCAAAGAAACGGGTCTTGAGCCGCGGGCCTGAAGTCGCAAATGTTTCTTTAGCCTCCATCGCATCGAAAATGTCCTCACGCGTATTGGCCTTCGCCCAAACAGCCGCAAGACCAGAGGCTCCATATTGCGCAGTCGAGATAATGTCTAAGTCGCCTTCTTCGGCCTTTGCATCCTCCCATGTCTTAGCCCCTTTTGGCGGGATAGATCGGCGATTAGCCATCTCCAAATCATGTGAGAATTTTCCGAAGAAATTTTCCTCTGACAATGAAGACGAGCTGACATGCGCATCGGTCGAACCGATAAATCCAAAGGCATAAGGATTAGCGCCCAGCTCTGCTTCCAAACCAATACCGCGTGCTAATGATTGCCTGACGAAACTGCCCGGAACTTTTTCAGCCGCAACGGGCATACCGACAAGAATTTCATAAAGCTCGTGATCGGCAAATTCATCTTCCGGCGAAAGAAGCGGATGGGTTTCCGAAGTCCCCTTCACCTGTGTCATCTCAACAATGGGTTCATTCCTAAGACGGTTCTCAGCATAGGCCTTGGTGAGAGGTGAACCATCTGTTGTTGTCATTGCAAACATTTGTCCGTTGGACGCATTAGAATTATGCGGGATTGAAATGACATCAACACCGCCAGCCCGCTGACCATTCATCCAGTCCCAGAGGTCTTCTGGATTGGTTGAGTCGAGCGTTGAGAAAAGCCGCTTCGGGGCTTTATCGCGGAAGACGACATTTCGGTGCAAGTTCGTAGCCCCGAAATTATCATCAATGTCGCCAATAATATTCATATTGGTATATTCATAGGCCGCGAAAGTCGTGAAGACTCCGGGTTCATTATGCTTCTCTGCCGCAGCAACATTTTCAGCCCAAGCACTGTCGATGAACTCGCGATCATAAATATCTTCCAGCGGCTCACCCGTCACAATTGTCGTGCCGACTTTCATAAAGGCTTGCATGCGATCATCACGCCCACCGCCGAAAAATCCGAAAATGGACTTCGCCGTCTCGGATTTTGAAATAGGATTATTCTTATCTCTCATGGCCGCCACAACGCCCATATATTCCCCGTGATCTGTCACCCCGTAAAAGTCTAGCGGCGGGCCTGAAATAGTTATGTCCTTCCCCGCACCATTATCAATCGTCGCACCTTTCGCAAAACGATAGGCATCATCCGCTGTTGTTCGCGTGCCCGTGATAAAGGCATCAAAAGAGTTCTTGGTGTGAACATGAAGATCACCAAAATAAGCGTTCTTGGTCTCCGTACGTTCAATTCTCGCAGGGTCAACTTTGATAATCTCTTTTTCCACTTGTTTCGCAGGAGGCTGTTCTCCGCAGCCTGCTAACAGTGCCACGCTTAAGGCAGCACTTCCTAGGCATATTTTTTTCAACATAGTCTTCCCCTTTATTGCCCGGTCCAATTGGGCTGTCTTTTTTCTGCAAATGCTTTGATACCTTCCATAGCATCTTTGCTATTCCGCCACCGCATAAATTCAGGATGATTTTCCTGTGCTTTCATCGCGTCTTGGAGGCTGTCCTCCACAAGGCCGCACTGCACGGTCATCTTTGACGCTGCAATTGCAATAGGAGCGCCTTTCAAAATATCGTTGCAATATCCTGCTACAGTTTCATCAAGCTTATCAGCAGCTACAACTTCATTCACGAAGCCCATTCTATAACCTTCCTCCGCACTGACGCGACGAGAGGTCAAGATGAGACCCATGGCTTGCTTCATGCCGATTTGACGAGGCAGGCGGTGTAATCCACCCCCAAGGGCCACCGCACCAACTAAAGGTTCCGGTAGGCCAAAGCTGGCTTTGTCAGACGCGATAATCAAATCACAGGCTAGGGCCAATTCAAAACCCCCACCCAAGGCAAATCCATCTACCGCCGCAATGACAGGCTTAGCTAAATCAAAGCGCTCAATAAGCCCCGCATAGCCTCCACGTGGATAATGTTTCCCGATACCATCTTTCAAATCACTGCCGGCGCAAAAAGCCCGCTCACCAGCCCCTGATACGACTGCAATACGTTGACTGTCATCTGCAGCAAACGCATCAAAGGCCTCATCCAAGAGAGTGTGCATCTCCGTTGTAATCGCATTCATTTGCTGAGGACGGTTCAGCAAAATTCGGGTAATAGGCCCGTCAATTGTGACATCTATATCTGCCAATTATCCAGCCTTTTTATCGATCTTTAGCTTAGTAATTTTCTTCGCGTCATCCCCCCACTCAGCGTAGAATTGCGCAAAGAATTTACGAAACGGCAAGATAGGTCCGTCCCCATCACAAATGCTCGGCTTGGGCATATATTTCTGGCGATCCCAAACAACTTTATCTTGATC
>CAZKHC010000118.1:0-6417 GCA_964552135.1 uncultured Algimonas sp.
CTGGTCGTCGGAGCTGGAGTACTCCGACGAGGAGTCTGGGGTCAAGGTAGAAGGTTTAGACACTGGGGGTTCAGAGGTTCAATGGTTAGTTCGCGCTGAGTTTTGCAACTGAAGGCATCAGAAGAGGATGGCTACAGATGGAAAACTTACTCGCGATGCTACCAACTGAGGGGATTACACTCAATTGACAGATCGGGGTTCAGGTCTGCCCTCTCTCTCTTGGTGGCTCAGTCGGAGAGAGAAGGGCCTCTTTATACACATGCGGAACCTGCGGAAGAGTTCTAGTAGGCTTAAGGCCAAGCTGTCCTGTTTCAGGACCTAAATGGTTACGGTAGTTTTGCCACCAAGGATAGCAAGTAGAGGTTAACGAGGATATGTTCCCAGAGAGACCTTGGTGAGCTCAAATGTAGGTTACTAAGGATACCAAGAGGTTACCAATGAGAAAATGTACGAATCGATCAGGAAGACTTGTGCAGAGGTAGGGCTGAAGTATTGGGAAAACGCAACATCACTCCCCCCTGGAAAGAGAGGCGTCCCGACGATAAGAATTAAGTAGTTCAGTTGCGTTTGAAAGGTCGGAAGCACTGTGCCAAGTGTTCTCGTGTGATTCGTAGCCTTTCCACTTCACGAGATATTGGATACGACGATTCTTCTTACGATGATTGAGAATTTGTTCTACTTCGTACTCGTCGTGACCATCTGCGAATTGTAGAGGCGGTGGTGGAGGCATTGTTCGGTTGAATGTGTCTTCGTGGAACTTTTTCAACAAGCTGGCATGAAAGGCATTGTGAATGCGACGTAGGAGCATGGGCCGAGAGAGATCAAGGCGATATGTGACAGGGTTGATGCACTGTGTAATGCGGAAAGGGCCACAATACTTTGGGTTCAGTTTGCGATTGCCGGAGCCTTCTTCGAGAGCCAGGTTCTTCGTAGAAAGCCATACTTGGTCACCGACTTTGAAGTTAGACGGAGAACGGCGGCGATTGGCGTAGGCAGCAGTATAAGAATTGGCTTTGCGAATAGCGTTCTGGGCAGATTGCATTGCAGACTGAATATTCGAAAGGAAATCAGAGGCGGCGGGATTTGGAGAATGCATGGTTTCTATTGGAATTACACGGGGTTGGTTCCCGTAGGTGAGGTAGAATGGGCTAAACGAGGTAGTGGCATGCACAGAAGAATTATAGGCCACTTCGAAGTCAACTAGATGTTCGTCCCAGTTGTCTTTGCTAAAGTTGACGAAACAACGAATCATTTCTTCTATTTTGCGATTGGCTATTTCACTCTGGCCGTCGGTCTGAGGATGATAAGCTGAAGATGGCGTGAGCTTGGTGCCAAACATTGAGAACAGGGACTTCCAGAAAAGGCTCATGAAGATTGAGTCTCGGTCAGATATGATAACTGAAGGTAGTCCATGGTGTCGGTAGATATGATCTTTGAATAGCTTGGCTGTTATTGGTGCTGTGAGGTTAGGTGGAGTTGGGATTATTCTTAGCATCTTGGAAAGTCGGTCCACAACTACGAGAATTCCCACAGCGCCATTTTTCGTGGTTGGAAGTGGTGTCACGAAGTCCATTGTGATATGGGTCCATTTTGTTGTCGGTGGTTCAAGTGGTCGTAGGAGTCCGAATGGTTTCTGATTGGAGGCTTTGGTTCGTTGGCATTCTTGACAGGACCGAACGTAGTCCTGAACAGTGGTTCTAATGTTCTTCCAATAGTAGTGAGGTGTGATTCGCTTCACAGTTTTAGTGATGCCCAGATGGCCTGCTTGTGGGGACGAGTGGTAGTCGTGAAGCATTAATTCCCGGAAGGATCCTTTCGGGACACAAAGTTTTCCGTGGTAGTAGAGTAATTCCATTTCTTTCTGGAAGGGCGTCTGAGGGTTATCGTATTGGGCCCGGAACTCTTCATCGTTGGTATATTCAGAGACAATTCCCTCATAAGCGGATGGTTCGAAGGATATCTTAGAGATGTGATTGGCCTGGGACTTTGGTTCTGTGGTGCAGGACACAACCTGTTGCAAGAGCGACTGTTTGTAGGCTACTGCGGGCTCAGCATCTTGCGGTTGGCGAGAAAGCGCATCCGCGACGAAATTCGACTTCCCACTGATGGGAATGATTTGAAAATCGAAATTTGTGAGGGTTTCGAGCCAACGAACTTGTTTCTCCGAAAGGCTGTCCTGGGTTTCTAGGTATCTGAGGGGGTAATGATCTGTATGTACTACAAATTTTCTTCCATGAAGGTAAGGTCGCCACGTGCGGAGCGTATCAACAATGGCGAGCAATTCTCGTTCGTGAGGTGAATAGTTTTGTTCAGAAGAGTTTAGGGTTCGTGAGGTGAACGCGACGGGGCGCGTACCCAAATCATCAGTTTGTTCGAGTACTGCTCCCAGAGCATACGAAGAGGCATCTGTGGTTACCGTCACGGGGTCATCTGGTTCGAAGGTTCTGAGGACGGGAGCTTGCGAAATAGCCTGCTTCAGTTCATGAAATGCATTTTCTTGTGGTTCAGTCCACTGGAATTCTACTTTTCCTGTCAGCAACGTAAGCGGCTTCGCTATTCCAGAGCACCCACGAATGAAGCGGCGATAGTAGTTCACTAAGCCTAGGAATGATTGGACATCCTTTTTGTTCCTCGGCTGGGGCCAATCGGTGATGGCGGACACCTTATGCGGATCCATTGCGATTCCGTTGGATTTTAGAATATGTCCGAGGTATTCGACGGATTTTGCTCCAAATGAACATTTAGAAAGCTTCCCATACAGCTTGTGAGACCGAAGGAGTTGGAGAGCCATTCTTGTGTGTTCAAGATGCTCGTTCCATGTTCTGCTGTAAATCAATATATCATCTAGGTATACCATTATGAATTTGTCTAGGTGTTCACGGAAAACATCATTCATTAGATTCATGAAGGAAGCCGGGGCGTTGGTCAATCCAAACGGTAGCACGAGGAATTCGAAAAGGCCGTATCTGGTGCGAAAAGCGGTACGTTGAATGGAATCATCATCCATTCTGACTTGATGGTAGCCAGAGCGAAGATCAATCTTTGAGAAATATTTCGCGCCTCGGAGCTGATCGAAAATGTCGTCAATGCGCGGAAGTGGATAACCGTTCTTTATGGTCATACGGTTGAGGGCTCGGTAATCCACGCACATGCGTAGCTGACCATCTTTCTTGCTGACAAACAGAACAGGGGCACCCCATGGGCTCTTGCTTGGACGAATGAAACCACTTTCCAGCAGTTCATCGAGCTGCTTGCGTAGTTCAGCAAGCTCTAAGTCCGAGAGCCGATAGAGCCCTTTCTTCTGTGGTGCAGAGTCAGGCTTCAGTTCAATCCTGAAGTCTTGCCCACGTTTCGGGGGTAATCCTGGAGGAAGTTTTTCGGGAAAAACGTCAGAGAACTCTGACAATAGTTTTTCCATGTCACTAGGTGGTTCTGGTAAATCGGAGGTAGTTTCTTGGGCACATGGACGTAGAATAACGGCATAGACTGGATGTTTTTTGATGTGATCATTGGAGATAGCGTTAACAGAAACAAATGAAGAATTCTTTGGTTCATTGGCAATAAGGTAGTACATTCGATTTTTGTATTGGAAGTATATTTCGTTGGTGGCGCAATCAATGTGTGCCATGTGGGAAGCACACCATTGCTTTCCAAGTATTGCGTCATAACGTGCTAAGGTACTGACAGCAAAAGAAAGAGACTCAGTGTAGGATTTCAAATTGATGGATACGGGATGTTGAACTTCTTGCATTTTCTGGCTATTCCCATTCGCCATCTCGGCCTCATGAAAGGTGTGTTGAGTAGGAATGCCATGTCTAGAGCAAAATGAATCACTCAAGTGGCTAATTTCTGCTCCTGGGTCGATCAAGATTCGAGCGGGCTTCCCATTAATTCCGGCAAATGTGATGAGTAATCCCTTCTCGGTGGTGTCGAAGGCGCTCGGGGATTCTAATATACCGGAAGAATGGGATTGGTCAATAGCATCGTTTGGGGATATAGGTTGGGTCAAAGGAATAGGTGATTCGGAGGGATTCGGTAGATCTAATGCGTTTTGAGGTTTCGCTTGGGTCAATGGTTCAATGGGTTTCAGTTGGGTCAATGGTTCGGATGCATTCGGTTGGGTCATTGGTTCGGCAGTGTTCGGTTTGGGCGATGACTGTTGGAAATTCGATTGGTTCAGTGGTTCTGGTGGAACTAACCTTTTCACGGAGGCTAGTTCCGATTCGCTTTTGGGCAATTTCTGGCGAGATGGCCCTTCTGACGACAACGGAGGCAGAGACCTTCTTTCATGCATCTATCCCTTTCCTCTTTCGTCAGTTTCTTGATCTGGATATTTCCAATCTCCATCGGTGTTGGACTTGATGACACCTGTCCGTTCGCAGGAGACGAGTTGGATGCATTTGATGAACGGTCGCCAATTCGTCGGTGAGCGGACTCAATTCTTTCTGCGTCGCGCATTGCGCTCACAAGGTCCAGGTACTCCCTTGTGCATAGCTCACGCCAAATGTATGGCTTGAGACCACGGGTGTACCTATCAATCTTCTCACCCATGCTGATGTCTGGGATGTCAAGAAGGATCTTTTGGAAGTCTTCGTTGAAAGTTGGAACATCTTTCAGCTGTTTCCACTTGGCCAGCTTATCGCGGGCAATTTTCTTCCGATTCAGTGTGTCAAATCGAAAGATTAATGCGGCTTTCAGTGCTGTCCAAGTTGTAACAGTTGTTCCTTCTCCACTTGCTTGGAAGACCATCCACCATTCGTGGGCAACGCTTGACAGGTAACTGACAGCGATGGAAAACGCCATCTCTTCAGAGCTTCCACGAAGGTAGTTGTCAAGATGAGTGGTCCAGCTAATGATGGACCCCTTTCCAGTGTACGGAGTCGGTTTGTTGACTTTGGGCTGCATCATTGGATGAGATAGCTGTTGTCTAGCTTGATTGAGTTCATTTGTCATTGTTCCTAACTGGTTCTCGGCTGATTGAATTGAATTTTGTTGATTTCGAATCTGATCATTCGCAGCAGCCAATTGGGCTTGCAATTGTTGGATAGAGTTGGCCATATCTTGTGCAGAGGGTTGATTCGGATCCATTGATACGAGGGAAAGGTTTGCTTACAGTACGCTATAAAGGGTGTGTTGATGTGTTCACGGTTGACAATGTTGTTGTCCGAAAGGTTGCTTACAGTACGTTCTAACGAGGGTTTGGGAATGTTGACAACTCTGTTTCCAGATTCTGTCCAGGTGTGGGCTTTGGTCGGACTTGAAGTTTGGACCGAGGTCCCGAAGATTTTGAGGCACGCGGGTACGTTCGGATTGTAGCACACGGTCAAATCAGGCCAGTTCGAAGATTTTGTGCTAAAAGGAAAAGTGTTCTAAATTTGTTCAAATAGTCGAATGCGGGCCTTTTCGTTGAATTTGTTCTTGTAGTAGCACCAAGACGATTTGAGGGGCTTCTGAGCATGAAATTTCGCAATTTTTGTTTCTGTAATAGCACCAAATTTCGAAAGTTTCTGGTCTCCTTCTAAGTGACGAAGGAGGCGACGGAGAGCGTCGGAGAGTTGGGGAGTCGGAAGGGGACGGTGACTTTACTCTAAGCAAGGAGGAAGACGGCGGTAGAGGTCTAAGAATGTGAAGAACCGCTAAGGTGGCGGTGGTAGTCGTGCACGGAAGGGAAGGCTCGAGCACAAGGATAGCAAAAGTAAGTGACGTCGTCGTGAAAGTCGGCCTTCTTGATATGCTTGCGAGACTTGAGGTGACTCTCGAGTTGTACTGTACTCGTGCAAGTCACGGCGCACAGTACGCAACGTAGAGAGTCGTCAGGCGGCGGTGGCGGCGGTTGAGTACGCGGCTTGACCTTCCACGGCGTAGTGGAGAAACGACGGCGGTTCTTGCGAATGGCTCCTGTGGCACGGCCGAGCTGCGCAGAAGTGGATGAGTCGAGCAGGATGAGCTGACGGCCTGAGCGAGGCGGGTCAGCGAACGACACCCTACGAGCCGGCTGCGGTTGGGAAGGAGGCAATCGGGCGGCGGAGCGTACAATGCTGACAGGGGGCCGAGGTGGAGGCGGAGGGCGCGTAACGCGAGCAGGACGCAACGCTGGACGCGGAGGAGGGGCCGGCTGGGGAGCTTGGGCGGGTTCCGGTTCTGGGGTAGCCTCGGGAGTCAGCTGGGGAGTGGGGCAGGGTTCGTTCCAGCCAGGGCCGAAGAGCCACTCTGCGATTGGGTCGGTAGGCGGAGGCGAAGGCGAACGTAGAGGAAACGCCTGCTCGTCGGAGCTGGAGTACTCCGACGGGGAGTCTGGGGTCAAGGTAGAAGGTTTAGGCACTGGGGGTTCAGAGGTTCAATGGTTAGTTCGCGCTGAGTTCTGCAACTGAAGGCATCAGAAGAGGATGGCTACAGATGGAAAACTTACTCGCGATG
>CAZKHC010000119.1:0-6327 GCA_964552135.1 uncultured Algimonas sp.
AACGCGGAACCAATGAAAACACCAACCGACTGCTTAGACAATACTTCCCCAAAGGTACGGACCTATCCGTCCATAGCCAAGCCAAGTTAAATGCGGTAGCAAAATCCCTCAACGAGCGGCCTCGAATGACCCTCGAATATGAAACACCGGCCCAGCGGTTCGGCCAATGTGTTGCGATGACCGATTGAAACCGCAACTGAAAAGAGACGCCCGTCTTGAAGGACAATAAGATAACCATTTATTTCTTTGACAATATCGCCCTCATCCACACCAAAATTTTGGGTATTTGTTATAGAGGTGGGGTTTGAGCTACTGGAGGATTTTTTCGTGGCCGTCACAATGATTTCGTCCTCACAGTTTTCTGGGTTTACGCATTCGGCTTGCGCGAGGAGCGTATTGGCGTTGGAGGCCCACCAAATATTATAAGGCCTTTCTTCGCGTTTGACGGCGTTCAAATAGCGGCGAAACTCGCGGTCGCTTTCAAAGGCGATGAGGCTTGGGGTGCCGAGATCGTCGAGGGCGCTATTGTGAATGGCGGCTTTATCCGCTGTGGACGCGCATCCGGCGAGGAAGAGCAAAAAGACTGTAATAAGACCAAGATATGACTTCATGCACTCACGTTAAGGTTTAAAAGACGGTTTTGTCAAACGGCGCCGCGGCGAGCCGAATATAGGCAATTCATATGCGGCCTCGGCTTTGGATTCGCGTTTTCCGAGAAAAAGTGGTACTGCAATCATAGCGGCGCAAAATATAAGGGGACTGAAATGACATTTTTTCTCACGCAGTTTTTTCTCAATCCATTAAAAGTTTCGGGGAAAGTTCTGGCTTTCAACAGAGCCTTGTGCACCTCTGCTTTATCTGCGGCGGTTTTGACTTTGTCCGCTAGTCCGTCTCATGCGCAGATTGCGGCGGAAGACGATGTTGTAATCGTGACGGGGAGCCTCCGCGCGAGTTCTGGCGGCGCGCAAGATATAAAACATTTTCGCGGCGAAGTGGAAAGCGGGCATGTCCCAAGTCCGAGGGGGATGACGTCAGAAGGACTGCTGAGTGAGCATGATCTTTATCTGGCGTCGGATAAGGCCTGCGCGCAAATTCTTTGCTTAAATAGCGCGGCAAAATCGGCCAATTTTATAGAGGCTGATTATTTTGCGGGTCTTGGATTTGATACGAATATTAGCCGTGATTGGCGCCGCGCGCCGCTTAATTTGGTTGCGGTGATTGACCGCTCCGGGTCGATGGGCGGCGACAGTATTTCTCATGTGAAGCGCAGCTTGAGCAAGATTGCAGATCAGCTTGGGCCGCAAGATCAAGTTTCTTTCGTGCTTTATGGTAGTCATGTGGTCACGCATCTGGAGCCTCTTCAGATCACGGCAGGGGCCAAAGAAATCCTTTCCGAAAAAATAGAGGCCATTTCGGTTGAAGGCACGACCAATATGGATGCAGGCCTCGCGAGGGGTTACGATATTGCTTACGCCACAAAAGCGGACTTCGACGGCACAACGCGGGTGATGATCTTCACAGATGAGCGTCCGAACACGGGCCGCACGGATGCAGATGGGTTTATGGCGCGGGCCCGCCGCGCATCGCAAGATGGTATCGGCCTTACGACAATTGGCTATGGCGTGAATTACGGCGGCGAGCTCGCGGCGAAGATTGCCTCGGTTCGCGGCGGCAATCTATTTTATGTCGGGACAAAGGATCAAATTGACACCTTATTTGATAAAGAATTTGATTTCATGGTCAGCGAGATTGCCAATGACATGACAGTGACACTTACCCCGGCGCCAGGCCTCGAAGTCGCGGATGTTTTTGGGGTTCCTGCCCATATGATTTCAGCGGAAGCTGATGGTTCCAAAGTTCTCACCGTTCCATCTGTCTTTATGAGTACAAATGGCGGCGGATTATTTGTCTCGCTGAAAGGCGGGCCTATTAGTGCTGCGCCGACTCTATTTCAGGCCGAGTTAAATTATATGGAAGGGCCGGTTCTGCGTACAAGTGAGTTAAATGCGGAGGTCTCTTTTGCGGCGGATGATAATTTGGTTAAAGCCGAAGCGCTCTCTGCGCAATATAAGGCAATGAAAACCGCGACTGAAGCGTATTATGCGCACAAATATGATGAGGCATATGAGATTTTTAGTCCTTTTGCGGCGAAATTTGCGGCGGAGAAAATAGATGGTCTGGAGGAAGAATATAAGCTGGTCGAAGCTTTAAATGAGACGATAGCGATAGAGGCGGACCGCTTGGAGGCTCTCGAAAATCTACCGAAATATGTTCAGCTCAGAGGCGTTTGGGAAGTTACGCGCGCGAAAAATATGCTTGATGTGAATAAGGGCGATCGTTTTGATTTTGCAAAAGATTCAGTCGAACATTTTCGTAAAAAACTAGGATATGACGAGGCCTATACGGATGAGTATTACAAGGTGAATGACAAGCAAATTTACCTAACTGAATCCGATCTAACCTTTCGTTATAGTTTTAATAAAAAGGGCCATATGTGGCTAAGGCATAGAGATCAGGAAACCGCGATTTATCTGCGGCCCTATAAGCCCGATGTAGAGATGCCGCCCAGTTAGGCATGAGGGGCTTTTCGGGGTATAAAATCTTCAATAAATGTGTTGTGATACAACCTCTAATTTGAACTGCTGTTAAAACCTCATATTTGAGGACAATAGAGCCTTACTGGAGTCCTTTGGCGAGTTAAGACTTTAATATGAAGCGGGGCGCATTATATTGTAAAGCTGTATCGGTTCGTCGGCTGCCCGAATTTATTCGGAGACGCGGCGGCAATCCGGAAAGCCTATTTGCGCAGGCGGGGCTGAATATTGCGCATATAAAAAGCGATAATTATTATGATTGGGCAGGGCTTTGCGACTTATTTGTGCTCGCCACTGACGCCTTAGATGAACCAAGCCTTGGTATAAAGTTTGCCTATGAGGTTCCGAAAGACTTCCTGAATGCAGGTCCCTTGTTGCTCCTTGCAACCTTGGTTCCGACGATGCGAGACTTCTTTGACCTCTCCGTTAAATATCAAACCTTACATGTAAATGCATTTGACTATCGCTATATTGAAAATCCCAACACATGTGAAGTTGAATGCGAAGTGCAGATCCATCCATTGTCGCCGCCCTGTCATCAATTTACAGAATATATGATGACGATGATGACCCTCATGGTGCGGCAAATCATAGGCGATGGCGGATTTAAAAGACTAAGTTTTCAGCATAAGCCACCGGAAGATTCGTCCTGGCATGAGAAAACCTTTCAATGTCCCATTAAATTCAACGCCGATAAAAATGTTGCCTATATGCCTTTGGAATTTTTGGACATTAAACTTGACGGGAGATTGCAAAAACTTCAGCCGATAGTGAAAGCTTATTTAAATCGTAATGTCAGTAAAGACCGATTATTTAAAACAAGCATGGCCCATACGGTAGAACGGCTTCTTCCAAATATTTTTGGACTTCGGAAAAGCAACCTCACGGATGTTGCCAGTATTTTAGACATTAGCCCGAAAAAGCTTCAACGGCTGCTCAGAGATGAAGGCGTGAATTATACGGATATTCTTGGTGAGGTCAGAAAAGCTACGGCAAAGAGATTACTTTTTGAGTCGGAGATTTCAATTGCCCACCTCGCGAGCCTGCTCGATTACTCATCCACGGCAGCCTTTAATACGGCCTGCCGGAGGTGGTATGGAGTCTCGCCTCGGCAATATAGAAAAGACGTGAGGGCCTCCTAGATTTCGCATGATAGGCTTGGGGCAGTAAGGACGAAGGGGCGGCACAACTGGACATAGTTTCACCACATTGAACCATTTATGAATTCATGGACGCGCATATCTTGTGATAGGTTTTTGAATGCTGAATTTTACAATCGAAGATTTGAGATATTTTCTAATTTTCGGTTTTTTTCTTATAATGACGGCTTGTACCCAGGTGTCCGAAAGTGACGGCTCAACCTCAAAAGATAACCTGGTCGAAAGTGTATCCTCACAAGCTGAAAATAAAACACTGAAACAGGACGCGAAAGCTTTACCACCCAAAGTCAAAGCCGATAGGAATTACGAAGCTATTGCTAAGAAGCTAGGTAATATAAAAACACCCAATTCACCGCCCCGCCCCTCAAATTCAAAAGGTGGGCAATTCGATATTGGGAAAACCGCCGTTCTAAAAAAGGAGTGGGGTGATTTTGAGCACCCTGTTTGCGGTGCGTTAAAATCCGCAGTCGCAAATTTTCCCAAGGACGAATATTTTTTCGATCACAAAGGTGTTCGAATTGATTTATTAGCGAGTATCATAAAGTCAGAGGCAAAAACGACAAATAGCAATTTATCTGTCGTGGATTGGAAAGATGTGCCCGAGGCTGAAAGAGACTCTCTATATTTTGCATTCAGATATGCGCAGACGGGCAAAATCGATGTGGATGTGCGTCCAAACCGTTACAATTTTTTTGATGAACCGAAAATTTGGGCCGATTTAGAACGGGGGTATTTAAATTTAGAGGAGTATCTAGCTCCAGACTTTCGCAAAACAAGTCAATTAGCCGCCAGCTTAGAACGCGGTAAAATTCGTGTGCAACGACATGATTTGGGGAATAATCATGTATTGTTTAATGCCATTGACGTTTCTGGAATTCCGGTCAGTCACAGAGACTCTGTTGGCGATCGCGTTAAAACTTATAGGAATTCAACCACACATATCTTTCCAATATTAGCGTTAGAACGCGAGACGACTTCAGGGCCTCGTTATGAAAAACTGGCTAATTTATCTTCAAATCTGGGTACGAGCAGCTCCCGCCTTTCATTCCTTGCTTTTACATATGGCGGTAAAGTTCAAATTCTGAGCCGAGGATTTGGGAACGGAACTTTTTTAGGTGTGGTTGAATATGACCCAGCAAGCTTTAGCAGTCTTGAGCAATTTATAGGTAAGCATGAAAAGCCTCAAGAACATCGTCGTCTTCGATATGCAGGTACACCCGAACAATTATGCCAGATTACCCTAAACATTAAAAAGGAGTGGTTACCACCCAAGCCGGACCCAGTTCCGTTTATCCCTAAAAAACGGGCTTATCTCGCCGAGGTGCCCTGTGTCAGCCCTGATTATTGTTATAGCAAATTAGATGAAAGGCTGCAGGACTGTAAAACGGGTGATAGCTGCGATCGGGCGGCGGCCCTCAGAAAGAAATATAGAAATACGGGCAAGCCGAACTCATTTACGAATACAATAGGCTTGTCAGAGATTCAACCGCCAGAGGTCAAGGGAGACATATCCGAAGATTATATTGCGCGGGGAGACATATCTCAAAGTCGCTATGTGCAGCGTTTGGACCGCACGGTTGACCCGCGTTATATTAAACTAAAGCGTCAAGGTCGAAGTCCAAATAGCGAGATGTGTAAGCGTTTGGAGACGAGGCTGTCTTCAAATCTTATAAATTTAATAAAAGTGGGCCAGTGGGAGGTCCCAAGCTATGATGATCCGTGGACCTATTATAAACAGGATTTTGATTTACGCTGGGTAACGTGGTTTGATAGTCCGAAGCTGAAAACCATATTACACGATGTTTTTCCGTATGATCTGGTGAAGTGGATAGACGTACCGCCAGAGCGCGCGGCGCAATGGGAATATGATATACTTTATCCTAAACGCCGCATGAGCAGCCTATATAGTCGAAAAGAATATGAATCGCCTATTGAAAAACCAATATCGGATCGTCCAGAATTGGGAGCGGCCACCACGCGGGTCTATGGATATTTTCGCTATATTGATATACCCGTCGGTGAAGATGCGAAGATAGGTGATAATCGGCCGACTTACCGCTTGTTTAAGTATAAATATCTCGGCGAGGCATTAGAGTCGATATCGCCGCATATGCCATATCCTGAAACGCCAGAATATGACAACTTAGCGACGGCATATGCGGTCATGTATGGCCGTGATCAGCTGATGTCGCCTTCTCTGCCAAGGACTCCATTGTTAGAATTCAAAAAGGATGACCGTGTGTTTTTCGTCGGACCATCGGACGTTATGAGAGAGCCGAACACCCTATCGAGCCTATCCATCAAATATTTTGATCCCCGTAAAAACCCTAAACACCAAACAAAAATTCCGCATCGATGGACGAGCCTAGGTCCCGTTCTTGAGTCGTCTTATTGCAGGATTGATTTGAATTTTTCGGCTGAATAATTTGAGGCTTATTGTTAAGTCTTATGTCCGTTTTTGAGCAAAACAGAGATAGGACTTTACACGGTCTAGGCGGCGATTCCTTCGGCCTTTTTGCTAATCGGAAAGACAGTCCTCATATTCCGCCCTCGACTTTCGGCTTAATCCTTCA
>CAZKHC010000120.1:0-6030 GCA_964552135.1 uncultured Algimonas sp.
CTGACGCATAGAAAATTCAGGAAGAGCCATTGGATATCTCCGTACTTCCGGTTGACCTAAGCCTGCGGGTGACGGGCCCAAATGCACTTCAGTGCAAATGTTTCCGACCGGAATTGACGAGAGCCTATATGACAATCACCAGACCGCAGACGCGAATTGAAGGCGCGACATAGCGGTATAACGGTGAAATGCAAGCCTTTTATGCGGCCAATTCGTCTTAAAATTTACGCCGCGATTTCCGAAATGGTTTCAACAGCGCTATTCGCTTTAATGGCCTTACGGATGGAAGGATCAATAGCCCAGCGCCCAGCCAAGCGCCATGCAGCTTCGCGCTGGTCCGTCAGCGGCAGAACGAGCTCAATATATCCGCTCATCTTATAAGGCGAATTTCGAAGACGCTCGAGTGTTGCTTGCAGCTCATCCAAGGTCTCTATATCGGACTGGCGGAGCCGGATTTTCAAGCCCGATGGCGCAGCAGGCGCTTTTTCGGTTGTCGTCTCTTCCGCAAAACCTGTCAGCATCTTTACGGCATCCGCGAATAAACGCGTCTCACCTTCATTTTTTTCCGCTTTGACTTTCACGGCAACAACACTTCCAGCGATGAGCTTATCCCGATGCGCGGTTAGAATTTGCTCGCTGAACAGGATTTCATAGTCACCGGTCGGGTCCGATAACTCGACAAAGGCAAAACGTTTTCCGCGCTTGGACACCCGCTCTTGTTTCTTTCGAACAACACCCGCAACCGTGTAATTTCCTGCACCAGCGTCTTCGAGACGTTCCGCGAGTATTATGTTTTTCAGCTGAGGACTGTCCATATGTTCATCAAGTGGATGCCCGCCGAGATAAAAGCCGACAGCACCCAATTCATGACCGAGGCTATCCATCTGAGACCAGGTTTCCATCCATTCCAAATCTGGGTCTTTTATCTCAACCGTGGCATCGCCAAACAGACTCACTTGCGCGCTTTCCCGTTCCTGCGCGGCTAAGGTGCCGATATTTTGGATTAGACTCGCATTTTTTAGTACCATGGCGCGGTTTGGCTCGACGCAATCAAAGGCGCCTGCACGCGCAAGGTTTTCGATGGCACGTTTATTGACTTGCCGCATATCTACGCGGCGCGCAAAATCATTGATGGATTCAAATGGACCGCCAGTTTCGCGAACTTCAACCAAGTGACGCATGGCTTCAAGGCCCACATTTTTTAACGCGCCCAGCGCATAAAGCACCGCCCCGTCTTCCACATCAAAATCCGCTTGGCTGCGATTAATGCAAGGCGGGACAATCTGGATTTCCATGCGCTTGGCTTCTTGGTAAAACTGCGCAAGTTTTTCAACATTCGCTAAATCTAGCGACATAATCGCCGCCAAAAATTCCGTTGGATGCAAAGCTTTTAAATAGGCCGTTCGAAAGGTAATCATCGCATAGGCGGCCGCATGGGATTTATTAAAACCATAACCCGCGAACTCATTAACAAGATCAAAAATGCCAGAGGCTTGATCGCCGTCCACGCCGCGCTCAACCGCTCCGTCAATGAATTTGTCCTTTTGGCGGTTCATTTCCGCTTGATCTTTTTTACCCATCGCACGGCGCAAGAGGTCGGCATCACCGAGGCTAAAGCCCGATAAGACCTTCGCTATCTCCATTACTTGCTCTTGGTAGATAATGATGCCGTAAGTTTCCTTGAGAATATCCTCCAGCATGGGGTGCGGATAGCTTATTTCCTGGCGACCCCATTTTCGTTCCACATAATCTGGAATATTCGCCATCGGACCCGGACGATAAAGCGAAATAAGCGCGGTGAGCTCTTCAATACTATCTGGAGCAAGTTTTTTCAGGACATCTCGCATGCCCGAGCTTTCAAGCTGGAAAACACCCGCCGAGAGCCCTTCGGCCAATGGTAGATAGGCCTCAGGAACTGTCGTGGGAAGTGTTTCTGGGTCCAGCTCTACGCCTTGTTTCTTCAAATAACCAATACAACGATCAATCACGGTTAATGTTTTTAGGCCAAGAAAATCAAACTTAACCAAGCCAGCTTTTTCGGCCCACTTCATTGTAAATTGCGTTGCGGCAATATCAGATCGCGGGTCCCGATAAAGCGGTACAATCTGCGTCAGCGGGCGATCTCCAATGACAACCCCAGCCGCATGGGTAGAGGCATTCCTGTAAAGCCCCTCTAATTTTAGCGCCGTATCCAGCAGGCGCGCCACTTTTGGTTCTGTGTCGCGCGCCTCTTGCAGGCCTTTCTCCATTCGAATCGCTTGATCGAGCGAAACCGGATTGGCGGGGTTAGATGGAACCAGCTTTGCTAGACGATCTATTTGACCGAGCGGCATTTGCATAACCCGTCCAACATCTCGCACGACGGCGCGCGCTTGTAGCGTTCCGAACGTAATGATTTGCGCGACCTGCCCATCACCATATTTTTGGCGAACATACTCAATCACTTCGCCCCGACGCTCCTGACAAAAATCAATATCGAAATCGGGCATGGAGACCCGCTCAGGATTTAAGAAACGCTCGAACAGAAGCCCATATTTCAGCGGATCCAAATCCGTAATAGTGAGCGCCCATGCCACAACCGACCCAGCGCCTGAACCCCGCCCTGGCCCGACAGGAATATTCTGTTCTTTTGCCCAGCGAATGAAATCTGCAACAATTAGAAAATAACCCGGGAAGCCCATATTCTTGATAACATTGAGCTCAAATTCTAATCGTTCAAAATAGGTTTCTCGCGGCTCTGCGAGTTCAATTTGCTCGAGCCGTTTTTCAAGACCCTCTATGGCTTGCTGATCCAAAATTTCGTCTTCGGAGTCAGACCCATTCCCAAAGCTGGGAAGCATGGGGGCATGCTTTGGAACTCTATAGGCGCATCGTTCTGATATTTTTAGCGTATTTTCAATAGCTTCGGGCAAATCTTTAAATAGAGAGATCATCTCTTCTGAAGATTTAAAGTAATGCTGAAGTGAAAGCTGACGTCTGTCTGTTTCCAGAACATAACTTCCTTCATTCATAGCAAGTAGAACGTCATGGGCCTTATGCATATCAGGATCGAGAAAATATGGTTCATTCGTCGCGACTAATGGCAAGTCATGTTTGTAAGCGAAATTAATTAATTCCGACTCCGTTAGCGCCGTCTCTCCCGGCGTATGGCGTTGAATTTCGACATATAGCCTATTTGGGAAAAACGCCTTTAATTTAAGAAGCCAATTTTCTGCCTCACCCAATCTTCCCGCTTTAATGAACCTGTTTAATACTCCATCTTGCCCGCCCGTCAGAGCAATCACACCTTCTGTCCTATCGGTCAGGCGCGAGGTTTTGACATGGGGGTGATCTGTTGCCTCTATTTCCAGAAATGCCGCCGAAGACACATCCATAAGATTGCCATAACCGGTTTCATTTTGCGCGAGAAGAACAAGCGTTCCGTCCGGTTCTTTATGGACTTGGCCCGGTTGTTTAGGCCCTTCTAAATCCATAGTCAGGGTGACACCGATGATGGGCTGCAGCCCCTCACTGGTGACCTTCTCGCAGAACTCTAGAGCACCGCAGAGATTATTCGTGTCCGTAATCGCTAATGCAGGCTGGCGGTATCTGACCGCCCGTTTGGCCGTTTCATCAATCTTCAGCGCCCCTTCCAACATAGAATAGGGGGAACGCATACGTAAGTGAACAAAATCCCGAACCGGTTGGGTCATTAGAGCTCCACACTGCAAGCAACATAGGGGCGCTCGGGTCCTAGCCGCCGATCACCATCATCCACATGGTTACAACAGCAACGAAGCCTGCCAAGACGAGAGCAGAAGAAATGTCGTGGATGAGTTGGCGAGTCATGGGGTTTTCCTCAAGTTTATTCATATGTTCTTTTTTTGTTCTATCTTAATGAGAACAAAACGTCAACATTCTGTGAATGAACGGCCTGTGGATATTAAGGTTTAGCCATGCGAGACATTGCTCTACCGCGGCGCACACCGCATAGATTCGGAATGAAACACGCTGCGCCAACGACTAAAAATGCCTTCACGGCGCGAACAGCCGCCGCCATTATCATCGCGAATATGGTAGGTGTCGGCGTCTTTACGGCGCTAGGCAAACAACTCGTCAGTATTGACAGCCTCTTTGCCGTCATGATGCTTTGGGTCATCGGTGGATTAGCGGCCCTATGCGGGGCTCTCTCCTATGCCGAGTTGGGCGCGTCCCTGCCTCGGTCGGGCGGGGAATATACATTTCTTGGAAAAGCCTATCACCCTGCGGCGGGGTTTATCTCAGGCTGGGTAAGCGCAACCATCGGTTTTGCCGCCCCATCGGCGGCCGTGGCTCTTGCATTCTCTAAATACACCGCTGCCATCATGCCTTTTACCGTTAGTCCCTTGATTCAAAAACTCATCGCTTGCCTGCTCGTAATCATCTTAGCTGGGCTGCACGCACGGTCTAGAAAAATTTCTGGCACCACGCAGACAGGTTTCACCGCAATAAAGATTGTTCTGATTACCGCTTTTATCCTTGCGGCTTTTCTACTTACCGCTTCACCGCAAACGCTGAACCTAATGCCAAGTGGGAACGACCCTAAAATCATGGGCAGTGTCCCATATGGCGTGGCTCTGATTTATGTGTCATTCGCCTATACAGGGTGGAACGCGGCGACTTATGTGTCTGGCGAAATGGAAAATCCGCAACGCAATCTACCGCGTGTCTTATTTTTTGGCACCGCCTTGGTGACCGTGCTCTATGTTTTGCTCAACCTCGCCTTTCTCTATGCAGCTCCAGTCGAGGCGCTGCGCGACAAAGTCGAAATTGGCTATATCGCAGCGGAAAATATATTCGGCGAGACAGGCGGGCGATTGGTGGGAGCTATGCTGGCCCTTCTGTTGATTTCTACCGTCAGCGCCATGACCCTTGCGGGCCCGCGTGCCCTTCACGCGATTGGCGAAGATTACCGTGCGATGTCATGGCTGGGTCGCAGCACAGCGGACGGTGTCCCGTGGGCTGCTATTTTATTTCAGTCTGGAATCGCTGTATTTTTCATTTTGACGCAGACATTTGACGAAATCCTCGTCTTCGCTGGGGCCATGCTCGCCTTTAACAGTTTGCTTGCGATTATCGGCCTTTTCGTCTTGCGGTGGCGTCAACCGGAGCTACCGCGTCCCTATAAGACATGGGGATATCCGGTCGTTCCCTTGATTTATCTTATCATCACGGCCGTTACGTTAGTCTTTGTTGTGATTGACCGCCCCATGGCGGCATTAGGCGGATTAGGCCTCATTGTATTTGGTTTCGGAGTTTGGTTTCTAACCGAACGTCTCAACGGCGGGCGCGGTCCAAGGCACGACTAAGCCGTCGCGGACCGTTAAAACACGATCAAAGAACGGCACGAGATTCATATTATGCGTCGCAATCAACGCCGCGACGCCCTCGTTGCGCGTTAAACTCAGCAGGCTACGAAAGACCGAATCCGATGTTGCGGGGTCAAGGTTCCCTGTTGGTTCATCCCCCAAGAGGATTTGCGGGCGGTTCGCGAGGGCCCGCGCAATCGCGACCCGTTGCTGCTCTCCGCCTGACATTTGGCTGGGACGATGGGTTAAGCGCGCCGCGAGGCCCATACTGGACAGAAGCCGCGCGGCTTCTTCTTCGGCTTGTCTTGCGGATATACCAGAAATCATCTGCGGGATGGCGACATTTTCAAGCGCCGTAAATTCCTTCTGCAAGTGATGAAATTGATAAACGACGCCAATGCTCTCGCGGCGGATTTTGGTGCGCTGATCATCGGGTAGCTTTAAGCACTCTCGGCCATTGATAAAGACCTCTCCCTCATTCGGTTTTTCAAGGAGGCCCGCTGCATGAAGCAGTGTAGATTTACCGGAACCCGATGGACCAATGAGACCCACCATCTCGCCGGGATAAATATCAATATCCGCGCCCGCCATGACCGTGAGCGTTCCTCCGCCCGATGGATAGGACCGGTGTAAGTTTCGAACTGAGAGTATTGGACGTGCCATCTTAGGTCCTACTCATATCTCAAGGCGTCGACAGGGTCGA
>CAZKHC010000121.1:0-5989 GCA_964552135.1 uncultured Algimonas sp.
GGACCTCCATATTGGCAACGTTAATACTGTACGCAAGGACTAATTTAGGTGACAGTACACTTTAATTATATAGAGCGAATAAAATATCCCCCCCATATTTCCACAGTCCACCACTTTCGCTCGACCTTTGCGTGCAGGAGTTCTAGTTTCGTAGAACCCATTGCTCAATAGGAAGATCGCAAGTACCAGTACGAATTACTGAATCCAGTGCATCGCATTTACCGGTCTTAGTGAAAGCATCTGCTGGGTTGTGTTGTGTTCTGACAAAGCCAACATCGGATATCTCTTGCTTCTCGTAAGCATTACGAACGCATGTGATATCTATCATTAATCTTCGCTCTGAAGTCGAAGATGACTTGGTAATAACATCAAACAAGCTTCTAGAGTCGGTGAGAAGAGTCAATGGAATAGTCCTGTTGAGTATGGACTGCAGATCGTGCTTCAAGGTGTAAGCGTAGTCGAAAGCGTCCGCAAATGCATAGACTTCACCTCCAAGTACAGATCTCGTGACACGACGACTCTTATGACTTGTATAATGCAATATGTTGCAGCGACCGCTCGCGTCGGTTAGAAGAACAATGAATCCTAGTTGAGAGGAGAAATCATCATTATTAGCAAATGAGGAATCAGAATAGACCTTTAGCTTAAGAGTATGGAGATCCAGTTTGTGGTATGTCAAGGATCGTCCCGGCTCTTGCTTGAGATGACGTATTATTCTATTGATTTCCTTTATATGCTTTTCTGAGAAAGATTTCTCTGTGACCTGAGCAGTCATGTTAACGGCACAGCAAATGTCAGGTCTCGTATGTGTGACCCATGCAAGTTGCTGTCTCTTCGATCTGAAATCCGAGAACGTGCAGTCTGTAGGCAATGGAACAAGCTTTCCCACATACTCAGCCTGTTCTAACTCGAACCCAGACTCTGTAGTTTTCACCTGTACTCCAGCGAACTTCGTATTGTCGTATTCTCTTTCTCGCGACTCGAAACGTTTCAGAGTCTTCTTTGAGAATTCTTCAAAGTCCTTTGTACCGCAGAGTAGCGAGTCATCTACATAGGTACCAGTTAAACCAGCCAATTTCCCATCAACGTGTTTAAAGAATAGTGAAATGTCTCCAGCTGTCGGTGTCATTCCTAGATCTTCTTTTAGGTGATGGGACATAGTCTGATTCCAATAGTCTCCGGAGTCTGCCAGTCCGTACAATGGTTTGAGCAACTCAAGGAGTTCATCTGATGAGAGTTCAAATTCCTTTGAGGGTTTCAGATAAACCTTCCGCATTAAGTTCTCAGATGATTGCAAGTATGCTTGACTGACGTCATGACTCCAGATTCTGAATCCAAAGATTGCCGCGATACTCATGATTAGTCTAGTAGAGCTTTGTCTCAATGTAGTGGAATTGTGGACAAGGAAATTCTTCTCTTTATCCCTATGTCCTTGTACTACATATCGAGCCTTGTAGATTTCATCATCTGTGTTGGCATTCTTGATAGTAAGAACAAAACGACCGTTGAGAACGTTGGCATCCTTCGGAATTTCTTCCTTGAGGACCACTTTCCAAGTCCCCTTGTCAATTAGTCCTTTGATCTCTGCTTTCTTGGCCTTCATGAATTCCTTCGACATTCCTCTCGGATCTGCAGGGTGTAGAGTTTCGGTGATCTTCACGCTAGCCACGCATCTTCCGCCTTCCATGAGTGGCTTAAACATTGAGTACAGAGTTTCAACGTACTCTTCGCCACTGTCCCGATAGAAAGGTTTGACTTGAGAAACAGAATGCTGAATTTCGGAGCCCTTCCTGTCGATGAATATTTGCTTATCATCGACACGAAGTACTTTGAAAGGACCCGTCCATTTTACTGGCTTCTCATCTTCCCGAAAAACAAGCACCTCATCCCCTGCTTTGTAGACCTTAGATGCGGCAGCTGAGAGATTGGAGTTCAAAGCCTTTCGAAGTCTAAGCTCAGCTGTAATGCTTTCCATCTCTGCTCTAGCCACTTCCAATGCCCTCATTCGCTCCACTTGATTGGGTAACTGAGTGTTTACAGCGGGAAAACGCGGGAGAACACCAAATACAAGAAGAGATGGAACAAGACCTTCGGGATTCATGGTATCATTCATGGCCTTTAGAGCTAATCTCAAGCACAACTGCATCTCAAGATTCGGACTTGAGAAGCGAATTTTGTTGTAGAGACGGCGGAGCGGCGCATGGTAGCGTTCGCCAGATCCAATTGAGTTGTGGCTCTCGACCCCAGACAGTTTGAGCTTAATCCCGACCATATCTGTGATCTGCTTCCAGCGAGGGGAAGAGAACTGTGGGCCTTGGTCGACTTTGATCACATCCGGGTATCCAGAGTACAACGTCACCCAACACTCCAAGAAGGCATACCAAATATCTTCAACTGACTGTCCTTGCAAGAAGATGGCTGAGCTGAAGTGTGTTTGAGTGTCAACCACGTGTAGTACTGCCATTGAATCTAGGAACATTAGATCAAGTGCCAGATCTTGGTTGAAAACAATGCCTTTTGGTACAGATACTTGGAATGATTGAGGTTTCGGAGTGAATCTTTGACAAGTCGCACATGCCTTGCTGATGTCTTCTAGAAGCTTTCGTGTCTCGGGTGTGGCGTCTTCAGGTTTCGCGCGACCGATCAGATTGAACAACTTGTTTACACTTGGATGATAGAAGTGGCGATGGAACTTTTGCAGCTCGCTCTTTGTGTACAAAGCTGATGAAAAATCCCATTCGACGTACATGTGTCCAAGCTTGCGAGTGATTGGTAAGCTCCATCCGCGGTGTTTCGCAACAAGTTTATTCTGAACGTTATCAGCTACCAGCTTCTCCCGGTCAAGTACATCCAAACCAACGAGCATTGGGATGTTTGCTTCCACGACATCCATATCCAGTCCTAAGAAGGATCCGTCTGGTGTAGGAATACGAACAGGTATTGTCCCGAGGCTTGCAAAAACCTCGTTACCAAATCGGAAGGCAAACTTCGACTGCTTTGGATGGAATTTCTTCCCGAGTTTCCTACAGTAAGCCATTGCCTGTTTCCTTCCTACGACTGACCTTTGAGCACCAATGTCCAAGCAAACGCCTTGAAAACCTCCTGCATCGCTTGACAGCAATACGTCCGCAGTCTCAACATTTAGGACATTGAAGATGTCCTGGAACTTTGACTTCAGACTTCGCGAATATCTCCGGACTTTGATGAGGAGTGGCACCGACTTGTCGGGACCTTTCTTATTTCGCCTTAAGAACGGAGCACCTCGGCATTTTGGGTGAGGGCTCCGATCTAAAAATCCCCCAGACAATTCGTTAGGGATGGATTCTTGGCTAAATGGTCTCTGGCCGCATGGGCTCTAGTGAACAGTTGGTCAGCGATGCCTGCATCATTACCATCCTCCTGATCAGATAGATCATGTAAGTCGTTTGCGCAATCACTGAAGAATACCTGTGGGTTGTCATAGCATTCATCATCATCTGTTTCGTCCTGTTTAGAATGCTGGAATTCTTCACAGAACTCAAGCAGAACCCGTTTGAGAGCTTTCTTCTCGTCCTTGAACTTCTTGCGATCATAGAACTGGACTTTTCGGGCTGCGATTTCTGCTAGGTTCCGTGGTTTCCTGCAATCCGTCAAGAGATGATCTGTAGCTCCACAATTCCAACAAGAACGTTCTCCAATGTTGGCCGTAATACCAGTAGTAGAACTACCGCTTCGCCTGGAGTTGTCTCGACCATACTTCGCCGGGGACGTGAACAATACGCCAGGAATGGATCCACTTGAACGAGATGGAAGCCCATTCGTACGTGGTAGAGCCGGAGCGCTCCTGCCAATCGATTGGTCAAGTAGAACCGCAGCCTTCTCCTCAATCTCCTGCTGGATAGCGGCCTGGAGTTGAGAGTACAGTTCCTGATAGCTTAGATCCTCGGCGGAGTCTCTGTTCAGCGGCCCTTTCGCCCACGAGTAACCGATGATCGCATTTCTCAAGTACTCCTTGGCATTCATCTCCGCTCGGAGATGCATAGGTCCTTGGGGCGCAAGCCTCGATATGGTCTCATGCAGTTCCTCCAGGGCGTCACAAGGATTCGAGCCATCGACTAGAAACTGACTGATTCTCAAGCTGCGAAGCTTGTTGGCTATTCGTTTCTGCCGACTGACGGAGTTGTACTCCTCCCTGATGCGCAGTGCTGCTTCGTGGAAGCTGAAGGACCGGCCTTGGATTTCCTTTGCATAGAAACGTTTCGCCTTACCCCTAAGGACATGGTGGAAATACTTCAATTTCTGCTCCTCGGTGAGGTTGCATTCGTCTGCGGCGTACATGTACTCCTGATAGAACTCACCCCAACTTTCTCCCATAGCTCCTGAGAACTTCTTAGAGTCGTTCTTAAACCTACTGGCAATCTTATCCGAAGATTTGTCAGAGTAAACTTCAGTAGGCCTGAACTCTGTAGAGCGGTCCGTTGGTGGAGATTCGATCTCAGAATTGGCTATAGGCCTTCCCGATCTAACCGATTCAATCACGGCTAAAGCGTCGTCCACCTGCTGATCTGCGTAAAGCGTCACAGCTAAGTGACAGGGAGTGTAACCCGACTCATGGTTACGCAAGATGATCCCACGCTCGAGGACATGGTCAAGGAGCTTTCGGATCAACGCCATGTTCGATAGTACGTCCGCTTGCAATAACACATCGGGAGGAAGATCCTGCACTAATGCTTGTCGAAGCTCTTCTCCAGATAAACCATTTTCGTCCAGGAGTCGGATGCAATCGATAACTCCTTTCTGGATATCATTCTGGGTCCTGACCTTGTAGGCAAACATTTTCTGGTTCCCACCAGAATTAGTGTTGCGTGCGGTGCCATCTTGCTGGGGTGCCTGGTTGGGGCCAGCTTCCGGTGCCGGTGTCGGAGGCACTTGCGCCTCTGGGGGCACTGGTGGTACCATTGCAGCAAATACTGACAAGTGTCAACGAAGATACTTCTCTCAAACACTCACTTTACACAAGCTTACAGATCCTTAGATGCGGACTTTGCGGGGTGACCGCAAATTGGTTGTCCGAAGGTTACTGATTGTGCTAGTATAATGTGTGAGATTAAATGAGAGAAATTTATTCGGAGACTAATTCGCAGATACTACCTTAAGGTGGGCCTTGCTATTGAGGTGGCGGTTAAGGTGTGCGTGCGACTCAAAGAGCTGTTGGCAGGCTCTACAGTACGGCTTCGAGCGCTTGGTATCTCTGCGAGACTTGTGCGCCTTGGATTGGACGTGGTCGTAGAACGTCTTCGGCCCGTTGCAAGAAATTTCGCAGATTTTACAGTACCGCTTTTCCTTGGGCATGCGCTTCTTCTTGATCTTCTTCTCAGCCTTGGCAGCCTTGTCAGCGAGACACTTGGCCTGCTTCTTGCGGAGAAGCTTTACTGTACGCTTCGGAGCGGGAGTCGGTTGGGCCAATGGTTTGCGCGGGATGCGCAACGGTGGCGCTTCGATGGCCAATGGGCGACGCGAAATGTCGACAACTTCGATACTGTCCTCCGGCTCCTCCACGTGTACCCGTTGAACGTGGGGTACCAGAGAGCGATTGGCCGAAAACCTCCGGTGCGGCAGAAATCCCTTGATTAGTTGTTTAGAACTCTTACCCGACTGCCGATTAGGCGCAGAACGCCGAATATTGGCAGTAATTTCGTCCACTGTCACACGCCCACAGATTAATTAAAATTTAATCGTTAGTTGGGAACTCGAAAAAACTTATGAGTGCAGATTTAGGCTAATACGGGTTTTGCCATAGGCTCACCAACGCTAAATCTGGACCCAGAAGCTTTGACGCGTATGAGAATAGAGGAAATTTAAGGGTGTACAGTAACTTACTTTCTCGAAAAACACGTGATTCCGGAATGTTGTGATAATTCGATCAAAGTGCGGAAAATCAATGAAAAATGAAGTTGAAAATTCTCGCAAAAATTGGGTGCGAAAAATCGCCGCAATCGCAGCAAATGAA
>CAZKHC010000122.1:0-4330 GCA_964552135.1 uncultured Algimonas sp.
TGACTTTAATAATGTGGGTGAGCTTCAAGGGGCTAACGTAACATCCGGTGATGCTTGTTTCACGATGAGATTGGAGGCAAATTAATCATGCCATTTTCGAAAACTATTATTATAACAGGTGTCGTAATGGGGCTTTGCGCTTGCACGGCGGTGGATTCAAACACGACCATCACGAACACCGCTTCCTCGGTTGAAGCGACAGCTCCCGCGGTTCAACCGGTTACGGCTCAACATAGGCATGACAAACATACTCACGGTCAGGTCGCGACAGTAAAGCCTGGAGCGAGCATAACGCTTAATCCAGTTCTGCCAAAGACTATGTCGTCAGGCGCGTATCAAACTGTGCGTCTTGAGTTGCAAGATGGATATGGCGAGGGCGTTATGTCCGTTAATGTTGTCCCGAGTGATGGCCTTTCTCTCTTTGGTAGCACGTCGTCAAAAACATTTAATATGGCCGCTCCGGGGCCGCATGTTTGGGATCTAGATGTAAAGGCCGATACGGACGGCGTTTATTTTCTAAATGTCTTTTCGGAAGCCCAAGGCCAGCCGCGTAGTTTTTCAGTCCGGCTTGATATGGGTGTTGTGACGCAGAAAATGCTGAGCGATGCTATGCCCTCGGAGGGTGAGCTCATCGACGGCGGTAAAATCCGAGTCCTAGATGCGGAAGAAACAATCCGCTAACCCCCCTCACAAAGCCGTCACTTTTCATAGCCCTCCGAACAGTCTAGTTCGGGGGGCTAATTTGTATGGAGAGACGTCATGAGCGAACAAACCCTATCCGATTGGACCCCGCCAAAGGTCTGGACAAATAAGGCCTCGGGTGGCCGTTTCGCCAATATCAATCGCCCGACGGCTGGGTCGACCCATGAAAAAGTTCTCCCGATTGGAGAGCATCCACTTCAGCTTTATTCATTGGGTACACCGAACGGCGTAAAGGTCACGGTGATGCTAGAGGAGTTACTCGCAGCAGGTGTCGAAGCGGCGGAATATGATGCTTGGTTGATAAATATCGGGGAAGGCGATCAATTTGGCTCTGGATTTGTTGACATAAACCCAAATTCGAAAATTCCAGCTTTGATGGATCGTTCCGGCGAAACGCCTCAGCGTGTTTTTGAGTCCGGGTCTATCCTTCTGTATTTGGCCGAGAAATTCGATATGTTCCTTCCGAAGAGCGGTTCGGCAAGGACAGAATGTTTGTCGTGGCTGTTTTGGCAAATGGGTAGCGCGCCTTATTTGGGCGGCGGGTTTGGGCATTTTTATGCTTATGCGCCTATGAAAATTGAATATTGTATCGACCGTTTTTCAATGGAGACAAAACGTCAATTGGATGTCTTGGATCAGAAGCTAGCGCAAAGTGAATTTATTGCGGGCAAAGAGCTGACCATCGCAGATTTTGCGATTTACCCTTGGTATGGCGGTATGGCGCGGGGCCTTCTTTATGAAGCGGGTGAATTCCTTGATGTGAAAAGTTACACCCATCTACAGCGCTGGACGCAGCAATTAGCGGCGCGGCCTGCCTTTAAACGCGGGCAGCTCGTTAACCGCTATTGGGATGATAAAGGCCTCAAGGAACGCCATGCCGCGTCCGATTTTGATGGGCTTGTTAAAGTCGAATAATTTACCCTAATTGCGGTTAAGGCATCGCCTCGCCGCGATAGGTTTCAATAATATCATAAACTTCGCGTCCCGTTAGATTGACCTGCGCAGCATATCCGGACTCGGTAATGCGAGCCGGGTTTTGCGTGCCGATAATGGGAATAACGTCTGCTCCGAACCCGCGCGTAAAGGCGAGCGCAGCGACCGAGCGAGAAATCCCATAACGCTCGGCGAGCTCATCTAGTTTTTTCTGTACAGCCCCATCTTCTGTTGGGATTTTACCCCTTGATAATGGGGACCAAGCCAACACGGTCGCGCCCGTTTCTTGCGCATAGTCCAATGTTCCGTCTGTGATAGGGGATTGTTCAAGGGCTGAAAATTCTGGTTGCAGTGTCGCAATTGGATAATCCAAATGGGCTTGCAGGGCGCGGGTTTGGGCAGGCGTGAAATTAGACACGCCGATCGCCCGTGCTTTACCGCTGGCGACAATTTCATTTAGAGCGCGCGCTGTCTCTGACCATGAGACTGTAAGGTCAGGTCTGTGGATTTGGTATAAATCGACATAGTCGGTCTGTAGACGCTGGAGCGAAGCCTCCATCGCCGCCATGAGATATCGATAGGAGCTGTCATAGGGACGCACAGCGTCAATGCCGCCCTTGGTGGCCAAAATCATTTGCTTGCGCAGGCTGGGCGCAGCTTTTAGGACTTCGCCAAGCCGTAGCTCTGATTGTCCAAACCCTTTTGAGTCCAGCTCTGGATATTCGCCAAACCCATATATGTCTGCGGTATCAATCAAATTCATGCCGGCATCGAGGGCTGTCCGGATCAATCTATCAGCGGTTGCAACGTCATGTTTCGCGAAGCGCCAACACCCAAAGGCGATGCGGCTGACCTTGATGTCAGTTTGTCCCAAAGTCATGGTTTATCCTTCAAAGTCTGACGCATCGGCAAATGCCAATTGAAATGCCGAACGGGATTTCATTCGGCTCATATAGGATTTGAAAACATCGTTTCGGCAAAGACCATAGGCGCGTGCCCAGTTCAAATTTTGGCCGGTCATACAATCGGCGGCCGTGAATTTATCACCGCAAATATAGGGATGGTCTTCTAATCGCTTAGCAAGTTGTGGTGCGATTTCATTTTCGATTTTGTCTCGATTGAAAGCCGAAAAACCAGCGCTTCTCACAGCCTTAGGCAAAAGCGTCTCATGCAATCGGATGTTCCAGAGCATTTGGTCCATCCAAGCACCACCCAAGGCGAGAATTTGCAAATAATCGGCGCGGGCAAGTAGGTTTTCCGGCGGCGGCGCGAAGCGGCCATCCAAATCCGCAAGCCACGTTAGAATTGCCAGCGATTCCGTTATGGTGTGGTTGGAGCCATCCCGAAATGAAACCTCCAAAACCGGGACGCCGTGATTTGGGTTTTTATCTAGAAATTCTGGACTGAATTGCTCGCCTTGCCGAAGCGCAACCCGAACCGTCTTAAAATCCTCTCCACGTATTTCGTGAAGCAACCATTTTACGCGAGAAGACCTAGAAAGAGGGTAATGATAGAGCGTGAGTTGATTGATTTCATCCATAAGGGACCTTAAGAAGATTTAGGGCCCAAGCAAGTCTAACAAAGATGTCATATGTGTGTGTTTTGACCTATGGCATTGTGGAGTTAGAAGCAGGGTTAGATCAAGTGAATGAGGTTTCCCAATGGATGATGGTTTTCAAAACGTAGACGCGACAAATGCCGATGTGCGTGATGGTGTGCAAGATCGCTATGGCGCGGGCGCGCAGGCCGTGGAAGCGGCACTTTGCTGCCCAATCGATTATAACCCGCAATATCTTGAAATTATTCCGCAAGATGTCCTCGATCGTGATTATGGCTGCGGCGATCCGTCCCGTTATGTTCGCGAAGGTGAAACCGTTTTGGACCTTGGGTCCGGCGGCGGAAAAATCTGTTTTATCGCATCGCAAATTGTCGGCCCTAAAGGCCGCGTTATTGGCGTGGATATGACAGACGAAATGCTCGCACTTGCGCGTGAAAATGCGCCAATCATCGCCGAACGTGTTGGCTATGCGAATGTTGAATTCCGCCGCGGTCATATCGAAGACTTAAAACTCGATTTAGACGCTCTGGATAAGTGGCTTTCCAAGAACCCAGTTAAATCTGCGGCAGATATGGAAGCCATGGACGCCGAAATTTTGCGGATGAAATCAGAGCTGACCATGATTCCGGATAATTCTGTCGATGTGATTGTCTCAAATTGTGTACTTAACCTGGTCTCCGATACAAAAAAGAAGCAGCTTTTCGCCGAAATGTTTCGCGTCTTGAAAGTCGGCGGCCGCGTTGCGGTATCGGACATTATTTCCGACGAAGACAGCCCAGAAGCCTTGAAGCAAGATGAGCGTCTTTGGTCTGGCTGTATTTCAGGCGCGCTCACAGAACTTGGTTTCGTCGAAGCTCTAGAAGATGCCGGTTTCCACGGCATCACAGTCGATAAATTTGAATCTGAGCCTTGGCAGATTGTCGAAGGCATTGAATACCGCTCTGCGACTTATCTGGCGTATAAGGGTAAGCAAGGTGAGTGTTTAGAGAAAAACCAAGCTGTCATTTACAAAGGCCCTTGGCGCCAAGTGCAAGATGATGACGGCCATGTTTTCAAACGCGGGGAGCGTTCAGCTGTCTGCGAAAAGACATTCAACCTCATGCAGCGTGAGCCATATTCAGACATGTTCTTCGCGGT
>CAZKHC010000122.1:4430-5939 GCA_964552135.1 uncultured Algimonas sp.
CTTCTAAAGCTGTATTTATAATCTCGAAGTGCCCCTTTATATATTTTTTCGCGCTCTGATTTTGTCAATGTTTGGCGTTCGGGTCCGTCATCCATCATTGCAATGAGTTGAGATATATCTGAGGCCTTGGGAGTTGTTTTTGGATTGTCCTTTAATTTCTTGAGCAAATCTTTTGCTTCGGGATCCTTTTGAGCCATTACGGTCAGCGCAAGTTTCGCCATCATTTTCTGCCGAGTTTCAGCGATATTCATGTCGCGAGCAAAACGTTTTTGCCGCGCGTTTTGAATTCGAATTTTGATATCCTCAGGATAGTCCAGTTCAGGGATATCGTAACGCGCTTGAAAGCCGGCCATATAGGCAGCAGCGGCCTCTGCATTGGTAGGCGCAACATATCCGCCTGTCGCAATGCCGGGCATGGCCCCGGTCTTGGGAGTTGACTCACTGCATGCCGTCAGTCCCGCGCAGATTAGGATGAACCAAGGAAGGTACTTCATTTTGCGCTCGCGGCCATATGGGCGTCGTAATATTTATCTATCGTATTTTTGGCATAGGAACGGTTTTGGTCAATCGTTCCAAAATTCACAAATTCGGCGGCCGAGTATCGGATCGATTTACCGCCAAAGGCGACATATGGAATGCGGTCCTCATAACGTTGAGGTGGGGGGCCAATTAGATAATGACCAGCACGGCTGACGCTAATAATGTTTTGATCAGGAAGATCAACGAGGTCTTTTCGTACCCGCCGCTGAAAGGCTTTCCACTTAGGTTGCATATAATCGTAACGCGATTTATCCCCGTTTCTTCTTTGTAGCCTTTTGCTCCAAGATTTGTCGGTACGGTTATGGATTTTGGTCCAGCAGCCCTTAGTTGCTTTATGTGTTTCGGAGACAAAAGTGACGGGTACATCATCTGGTACGCCGGCTACAGCGGCTTGAGGGGACTTATTATAAGGGGTTGTCCCAGTATACACGATAACGCTTTTCAAACGGACGCCAGGTGCAAGATGAAAATTATACAGCCCCCCGCCCGCTAATGCGACGATCAAGGTTTCCGAAGTTTCTGTAATGAATACGTCCTTCATTCCCATGCCAGCGCCGTCAGCTAAAACATCCGATCTGCTGATATTTTTGCGGGTTCCGTGCTCAATCATGTTTTGAACTTGTTTTTTGGCCACTCCATTCGCTGCATCGCCAGTAATTGTTAAAAGACGGGGAACATCCGTATTCTTCATGAGCGGGTATTGGGCCCATCCATCCCCGACAATCAGATATTTTTCACTATTCACATCCGGTCGCGCAAAGTCGCAAGACGGCGTGACCGAGGTCATCGACGCAGGCGGGGATTTAAAATCAATGTCATGAAGTCCGGATGCGATTGATTGCACATGGTGGGCGACAGGTTTATCTTTTCCTGGGGAGACCGCAATCGCGCGCTCAACTTTCCAGCCTTCTTGCGGCTGAACTTTGTCCATTGGATCAAATGTTGGAATGTCTGGTTCTGACTTTCCGC
>CAZKHC010000123.1:0-5887 GCA_964552135.1 uncultured Algimonas sp.
TTCTTGCGTCAGACTCATCGTCTTACATGATCGGTTCTGAACTTATCGCCGACGGCGGACTCACACAGCTCTGAGCGGTCTGAATTCTTTCGCCTCCAAATAGGCTTTGTCAAGTTGGCTTTGTCACATTAACTGAACGAGCCGTTATTTTCATTTATTTGCCTGCTTAAGTGCAAACTGGTGCCGTCACTGAAACCCATTCTGCACTGGCTTGAGATCTAAACTTTCTGAGAGTGTTTCTTGAGATTAGGGGGCGTCGGTGATTGAAGAGATTGTAGATTTGACCGTGAGCTGAAAGTAGCTTTTGAGCGTTCCTCACAGATCTGAACTTCTGTGCTTTTCGTTCTCGCCTTCGGATCGGAACGTGTGAACATTCGGCGCGGTTGTTCTTTCGACCACCTACGTCTTGTAGATGTTTTAAGCCTAATAGATTGAGGGCTGCTCCATACGAACCAAGTCTATCCGTAACGATGCGATTGGGCTTTATGCCTTGGTTTTTAAGGAGTTTACGGGGTAAACGAATGGCCGCCTTGGTGTTTCTTCTGCGTTGAACTACGACATCAAGAACAGTCCTTTCGTCATCAACCGCGCGCCAAAGATAGATCATCTTGCCATTAATTTTGGTGTAGACTTCATCCAAGTGCCAAACGGGTGATGGAGGTTCAGATCGTGACTTTATCCGTTTTGCATATTGTGGTCCGAACTTATCGACCCATCTTCGGATTGTTTCATAAGAGGCGTCAACACCGCGTTCGATCAACAGTTCTTCAACATCACGGAAACTGAGATTAAAACGGAAATACATCCGTACGGCCCGACGAATAATATCTGGATGGAAGCGATGACGAAGGTATATTGAGGTTTTCATCGCCAACTCTTAGCGGATTGTCTGAAAATCTGCATTAACGTGACAAAGCCTCGCAGTATTATCATTCTAAATTCTGAGGCGCCGTAGTGGTTCAGTTGTGGGTGGACGAAGGCGCTAAAATTGACAAAGAAACAACTGAAATAATGTGCAAAATTAATAGAGATTAGTCCAATAAATCAATGAAATGCGCAAACATAAAAGTAGGAATAAAAGTAGGAATGTTTTTTCAAAATCTTTAAAAATTAAATAAAAACAATAATTTAAAGGTATGATTGGAGGTACCACCCGGAATCGAACCGGGGTACACGGATTTGCAATCCGGTGCGTCACCACTCCGCCATGGTACCTCGCGTGGTGGAAGCGGTGCTATAGGCACAAGCGCAGCGGTCCGCAATAGCTGATTGCGGTGTTGGCAGGTGGGGGCTATAGCGGCTGAATATTCCAACACTTTCTTTGAGAGTCCCGCATTCATGACTGATTTTTCTGCTGCCCGCGACGCAATGATTGAATCACAAATACGCACGTCTGATGTGACAGACCTTGCTGTTTTGGCAGCCTTTCGCAGCATTGCGCGCGAGACCTTTGTCCCGACGGCTCGCAAAGCTTTGGCTTATGCTGATTGTCATGTCGAAACGGACGCCGGGCGGACGATGTTGTCGCCGCGTGATTTGGCGAAGATGGTTCAAGCCGTAGAGATTGAACCCAATGATGTTGTTTTGGATCTCGCTTGCGGACGAGGGTATTCATCGGCGATTTTGGCGCAACTCGCGGATACAGTCGTCGGCCTAGAAACAGATGAAGCGGCGGTCGAGCGAGCGACTGAACTTTTAGTCGAATCCGATGTTTCAAACGCAGCCATTGTACAGGGTGATTTGAAATCTGGCGCGGCCGAACATGGGCCTTTTAACGTGATATTTGTGGGCGGCGCAGTTCCAGCCGTTCACCAACCGTGGTTTTCGCAACTTGCCAATGGTGGCCGAATTGTTTGTATTATTCAAAACGGTCCCGTCGGCCGTGTGACGGTGTTTACGAAATCCGGTGATGCGATCGGGCAAAAAGTCATCTTTGATTCGAGCGCGCCCTATTTGCCCGGGTTTGAACCTGCGGCAGAATTCGTTTTTTAGGTTGGCGTTTATACAAAGCTGTATGGCCGCCTGGCGGGGTTAATCAGGTCCCATTGGGAGTGGTTTCATATACGCAAGAGCTGTATTGAGTTCGTCTTAGAACTTACGCTAAGGTTTCAACGTGTCTTTTCGCATTCTCACATTCTCTTTGATGGCCAGCCTGTTAGCCATTACACCTCAGGCATTCGCGGAAGACCTTCAGGATGCTCTCATATCTGTCTATGAAAGTAATCCGCGTCTTCTCGCCGAACGAGCCCGCTTACGCGAAATCGACGAAAGCTATGTGCAAGCCCGCGCACAAGGCCGCCCGACAATTGGCGGGACAGGGTCTATCTCGCAGAGTTTTGTCAACTTTCCCGGCGGAGCTGCCGTTTTCAGTAACGGCGCTGTGGATGGCGACATTAATATCTCAGGACGCCCCAATGATATAGGTGTCCAAGTGGTCCAGCCGCTCTATCAGGGCGGGCGAGTGAAGGCGTTGAAAACACAGACCAAACTCGGCATTTTGGCAGCGCGAGAGTCTTTGCGAGGCCAAGAAAACACGCTCTTTTTATCCGCAGCAAATGCTTATATTGATGTGCGCCGCGATACGGACGCAACGCGGATACGCAGAAATAATGTTCGTGTTTTGATGCGCCAATTGGAGGCCGCAACGGCCCGATTTGAGGTGGGGTCTGGGACGAGAACAGATATCGCGCAATCTGAGGCCCGTTTAGCCGTTGCAGAAGCTGGTCTGGCGCAGGCCGAAGCGCAGCTCGATGTCTCAGAAGCCAATTATGTTCGCGTCGTTGGGCGGCCGCCGATACAGCTCGCTGCGCCGCCAATCTATACCCTTCCGCCAAGCTTAACTGCTGCTATTGCCGCGGCCCGTGAAAATAACCCGCAGCTCATTGGCTCTTATTATAATGAAGCATCGGGGCGCGCAGCCGTCGATGTAGCGAAAGCTGCGGGCCGTCCAACGGTCTCCATTTCCGGCGGCTTAACGCGCCAGCGAGACCAGCTATCGCAATTACAATCCATTGATGCAGCGTCCATTACAGCGCAGGTCACGATTCCTATATATTCCGGCGGAGCGAATACATCTCGGCGGCGGCAGGCAGAACATGCGAAAACGCGCCTAGCTTTCGAAACGCGCGATGCAGAGCTTGGGGTTGATCAAGCCGTTTCGCAAATTTGGGCTCAGTTGAAGGCTGCGCGGGCGAGTTTGAAAGCGGCAAAGCGCCAAGTTGAAGCTGCGGGCATTGCCTTTGAGGGTGTCACTCTGGAACAATCTGTCGGTACCCGCGATCAGCTGGACGTTTTAAACGCAGAGCAAGAGACATTGAATGCGCAGCTTTCGGTGATTGACGCGGAACGCGGTGTGCATGCCGCAACTTTTCAGCTGTTGGCGACGATTGGAGTATTTGATGCGCAGGGCATCAGATTGCCTGTTGAGGGCTATGACCCGAATGAAAATTTGAATATTATCCGCTATCAGGGGCTAAAAGAACAAGTGGACCGATTTGCGCCCGGATTTATCAAGCGTTTGGACCGAAAAATGCCCGGCGACGTCGCAAAACCAGAGAATTGGGAGCATGGCGACTTGCTAAGTATAGAAACGGAACCCGTGCAGCCCCCCTCTGAACCGCCCTATAATCCACTTTTGGACAGGGATGGGGATGGAAAAACCGACGAAAAATACCGTTCTAGTGATTCTCCCGTGGATTGAGCGATTGCGCGGCTGGACAATCAGTAAGCGTTGTTTTACATAATAATTTAACAGAATTGAGCCGTCGGGGGGACCGCTTGATTGACACATTTTGATGTCGAGCCAAGGCGGGATTGTCGTTTATGTCTGAACAGACACCAACATCTACAGATGACGTCAGCGGGGTAGAGCCCAGCATGGAGGATATTCTTGCGTCTATTCGCAAGATTATTTCGGAGGATGAACCCGTTGCATTAGAGTCTCCGGAAGATGTTGCGCCGGTAGAGCTTGTGAGCGCCGAGTCAGCGGCTTCAGCCAGTGCAGGCTTGTCGAGCTTTGGTCAAAACTCACCCGATATAGGGTCAGTTATAAATGAGGCAGAGGGCGACAGTGTTGACCTAAACCTAGATGAGGTCTTGGCTGGCCTAGCGGATGAAGAAATCGTGTCAGAGGATCTGGAAATTCCAGATATGCCTATAGATGCAACCGAAGATTTTTCCGTAGAAAGCCTAATGGAAGAGCTGAATGCGTCCGATACAAGCGCCGCTGTTGAGGCCGATGTTGTGTTGGAAAAGGACAACGATGTATTGGATTTTCTTGATACGGAAACGAAATCGGATGTTGTAGAGTCTGTTGCAGACATTGATAATACCCAAGAATTGACGCCAGACATTTCAGATTTAGTCGGATCGGTTGATGCGGATGACGATGTCGAAATGGACGCGCTTTTGGATGATATTCTCTTGTCGTCAGATGACACCGTTGATGAGATTGTGGAAGACGTCTCTAAAGAGGCGGTGGCTGACACCGTTGAAAATTTGGACGTAGATGATGTCCTTGATGACATTTTGGAAGAACCTGAAGCGCTGTCGTCAGATGCAGAGCAATCTGATTTGGAGCTCGTGAAATCGCTTATGGCGGAATTGGCCGATGATCCAGGCACTGACGAATTAGAATTAGAAACAGACTTAGAATTAGAGACAGATTTAGACACGCTTATTGATGTTGAAGACTCCGTTGATATGTCATTAGACGAAGTCTCCTTATCTGAGGATTTGGAAACAGATGATATCGCGTCTGATCTCATGGATGATGCGGAAAATGACGACATTCTCGATGACATTCTGGATATGACTTTAGAGGACGAGCTTCAAAGCCAGCCGGATGATCTCGATTTGGGTGATCTCGCATCTTTGGATGAGGTTGCGGCGGCAGAACAAGAGAATATTCTCGAAAATATCCTCGACGATGTTGAGTCTGCCGACGCCGAGGTTGCTGTCGAAGAGGCAACGACGGACTTACCGAGTTTGGCTGAGATTGCTGCGGCGGCACAGGCCGATGCGGTGGCAGTCGAAACCTCTGGGATTGCTGCTGGATTGGGCGGGGCAGCCGCAGGGGCCGGACTAGCGGCGCTAGCGGCGAAAGTTGCTGATACGCCAGAAGCGGATATTGATACCTCGGTTGTTGAAACATCCCCAGATATAGAAATTTCAGAAACAGAAATCACGGAAACATCTACAAAAACACAATCCTTACCTACTCAGGAGACCTCCATGCCCGTAAAAGCCGTCAAAACGGACACCATAATTGACGAAGTGACCGAAACTGCAGCTGTTGGCGCCTTTGCCGAGCTTAATCAGGTCGTCGAAGATAAAGCCGTCTTCAATGAGCGGGGTCCGCGTATTGGTGATTTGGTTCAAGAGGCCTTACGTCCAATGCTAAAAGAATGGCTCGATGCCAATCTCAAAGGTATTGTTGAGCGCGCTGTCACGAAAGAAGTGAAGCGCATCAGCAAGGGCCAATAAGGCGACTTTATTCGGGCGTAAGCCCCGCTTCACATTATTGTCCACCTGCGCTAGAGCCGCGTTGGAATTTTCGCCCGTTCCCAATCATTTGGGGCGGGTTTTGTGTTAGATAAGATATAGTCATGCTCGATAAGTCATTCGATCCCCAAGAGGCCGAAGCCCGCATTTATAAAATGTGGGAAGAGAGCGGTGCGTTCAAACCGCGCGCAGCGAAACCGGGCGACACCAAGGACGATAATTTCTCCATCGTGATACCGCCGCCTAATGTGACGGGCAGCCTGCATATGGGTCATGCGCTCAATAATACGATTATGGATATCTTGATCCGTTTTAACCGGATGAAGGGTAAAGCGGTCCTCTGGCAGCCGGGCATGGATCATGCGGGGATTGCCACGCAAATGGT
>CAZKHC010000124.1:0-5844 GCA_964552135.1 uncultured Algimonas sp.
CACACGCGTCTGAAGCTTTACACTCCCAGTACAGTTTACACAGTTTACACAGTTTACACAGTTTACACAGTTTACACAGTTTACACAGTTTGGCTGTACCCACCTACCATCTACTCTCTACTATCTACTATCTACTATCTACTATCTACTATCTACTGATACATCTTCATCTTTAATCATGCTCGCAAGCTGTTGTGCCGCAGTGTGGTCTACCTAAAAGCCGCCCGATGTCAACTTCAGGTGGTCACCGTGCCCCGCTCATGAGTGAAGACGGGCGTGAAGACGGGGGCTCATAAACGAACCGGTAGGAATGAAACGGTAACAGGATCAGGTACATCAGGAGGTCAAATCTAAATTACTAAATTACATATAATTGCAGCTGTTGCCCCTGTCAATCTGTCAATACATATGTATAGAGCAGTGCCAGCAGTACCAGCAGTACAAACATGTAAGTTCCTGTACCGAACAGTACACTACACAGTACACTGTACGGATACACACATGTGCATACGGTGGGCATGTGAAAGCACAGATTTAGTTTTTATATTGTAGCGGCTTGTAGAGCGCATGGGAGACCTCCCATTATCTGAATTGAGGGTTGGCGGTTACTGCGCTTACTGTCCCTTCAAGCATTGAAACTACTGTAGTAGTAGAAAATGCGTTTACCTGCTTATAGCTCAGCCATGTAAAGGATGTAGATGGGTAAATGGGGGAAAAGATGTTTACTAAGTATCAACAATAAATGAGCATCCGGTGACCTCTAGGCCCAACACCTTCGTATCATCAATCTATCGGTCTTACGTGCACTTAGACGGCGTCAGGTTGCTCATTGCCGCCTTGATGTTAGGCGCAAACCTCGAACAACCGTCGCGCCCCGTACAGTGAACAAACACCAGCTCATAGAGCGTGTAACGGCTGCTACGCCCAGAAATACACACCGAGTATACATCACGTGCCCTCAGATTCTTGGTAATAAACTGATGGCCATTAAAATCGATAGTATTAATGTAGTTTGCTTTCTTGTTTCTGCCGTCATTCTGGTAGCCCTTGTACCAGCCCGAATTGCCTGTCTTGAAGGATCCAGACACCGGTCGGTACAGGTCGAGGCCGGCACTGAACTTGAACCAGGCGTCGTTATGTTCGGTGGGGTGTGGGGCGGAGCTGGTTGCGGTGAGGTAGTATGTTCCGTCCTTGGGGACAGTCATCCTCATGCAAATGGACCCGGAGCCTGCAGGATCTGTTCCGGATCCTCCGTCACGCTTCCACGTGATGGCGTTGTGGTTGCGGGTCCAGGGGCTGGCGATTGGAACAGATGAGAGGGGGATGACGAGTTTGTGGTTTGTGCCGGTCCAAACACACTGTCCAGAGGGCGTCGGGGACGGGGTGCGAGTAGGGGCCGGGGTGACTCGGGGTTTGGGTGTGGGTGGCAGCGGAGGAGGAGTGTTGAGAGAGGAGGGAAAGCAATTCCGGAGAATGGGTGCACTAGAGCACAGTTCCACTTCTGTGCGCCGGTTACCCTTCTTGCAGAAATTGCAAGCCGCTTCCTGGCAAATTTGTGGTTGTTGGCTCATCCAACGGTTAGTGAAACAGTGGCCGGAGTCGTACGCATAAATGGCCGGGCACTCTATCCCTATCTGGCAGCAGCGAGCTGCTGCATAGTTGTCGTGGAGAGCAACAACGTTTCGCAGCAATGCAGCGAGAACTAGCACCAAGGCTGCAATAGAAAACGTCGTCATTGCGCAGGTGCCGTGTATTTTGATTGCGGTTGGAGAGAGAGTTCTTTAGGAACTAGTCAGGATGACGGAGATGGCTTCGGTATTAGGCCTTGTGGAGGTTGGAGGTTGTGGATGAAAGGTTTGCGGGAGTGGACAGGGCTTCAATGTTGGTAGCATTTTATACTCTGAGCTTAATGAAGGTGTGATTTTCCGATGTGTGTGAATCGAGGAGATGGGCCGTAATTTTCAGCACTTTGGACACACAGTGTTCTACATGCCTATAGGGAGTTCTTTGAGAGCTTTTCACCACCCATCGATTCACTACAGTCAATTCTCCGTAATGGGAGGTGACAGATTCGGACCCATTGGGAGCGTCTTCACTGACAGCAAATATGTCAATCTTCCACATGATAATAACATAAAAGATAGGAGATCGAGGCTAGCTGCAACCGGACGCAATTACGCAAACATCATTGAACACTGACAAGGAGAGCCTTAGTATTTAGCTTTGGGAATCGGAGGGACCGGCCGCTCGAATCGATCCGGACACCTTCATGCAACTATAGTCTATTCACATGTAGTAGAGTTTGTGATTGGGCATAGGATAGGACTGTTTATAAAGAATGACGGGACAGATGAGCATCTGGCTGACAACTGTAGTTGTACAGTAGTGAGCGGCTTGAGTTGTGCAAAGGAATGTCGCTTTAATTTTACAGAAGAAACAAGTTAAGTGTAATGTGTTCATTCGCTGCTTTTGTATGGATTGTAACATACTGTACAGAAGAATGGTGCGGAGCTGTACTCTGGAAAGTAGGGAGATCTTCGGAATGTGCTATGTACTACAGGATGTGGTGGCAGTGCCTCCCTCTGCGGTGGAATTGTGGAAGATCGCAGACAGGGCAGCGGGAGTGTTGGAGTGGAGTGAGGATGGAGGGTTGGAGGTGGAGCGTTGTGGAGAGGGTTTGGCAGGTGCGTGTAGTTGGAGTGGTGAGGGCTAAAAGCTGAGCGGCCATGACTGGAGGTTTTAATTTTTCATGAGGCCTCTTGGGCATCTGTACCCCACGAGATCGGTCTCGAGATCAAGTTGTGTTGGTACAGCAATCATGGATTGATGTGGCCACGGAGCTTCAAGCGTCGTGGGTTGGAAAACAAAAACATCAGTAAACAATTCGGGCCAAGCGTTTGTGGACATGCTGTACCGAGTAAAGTTTACCGTAACTTTTACCCTTTACCGTTGCCCTCATGAGTATTATGTTAAACTTTACTGCGGCCCGGTGTTGCGGGCATTGGAAGCCTGCACAACAGGCTTAAACTTTTATTGTAAAAGTAACTATCGCGCACACGTGTGTCCGTGTACGGCTACTGCTACGGTGCTGCACTGCTGCCTGCGTGCAAGCCCAGATGCCACCGCCACCGACACCGACATCGCCACCGCCTCCGAGACATGACGGAGAGTGCGGCACATATTGGACCACAAATTGGACCACAAATTGGTCGCGCAAAGGAGTGTCAGCCATGCCCCCCGTGATACTCGGAAATTCTGCAAAAGCAAAGCTGGTGCCGAGTACATTGTACATTGCTGTACGATGTGCGCCGTGACCAAGGACTTGGTGTTTGAAGTTGAAGTGGTCAAGCATCCCAACAGTGTGTTGATCACCACAACATCGTTCCTCCCAACTGGGGTGCTCCCTGTGCCTGGCCAGCTGCGGGTCGGGAAAAGCAGCACAGCAGAGAACGTGCCTCACCGCTTGGCCACATTCACCAACCCCGCCGCCACCCACCGCCATCATGCTAACATGGCAGCTGAACACAGCGTCAATAACGAGAGCCTGTACCAAACACCCGGTTTATTACCGCAGTCTGTTTCTATTCTATACGTATATACTGTACACCCAGCACAGCACAGGCGTGGACATCCGTCCAGTAACCCTTCCGGTTACCAGCGTAAACAAACACCATATTCGATTTTAAGAATAATCAACACAACCCATACTTCTAGACACCCTGGCCCTCGAAACTGAATAATGTCGGCCTGTCTTCTCACATTCTCAGTAGCCCGTTCTTCGGTATTATATTCACCCACCTAATCTTGAAACAAAACGACACTGAACACCAAACACCTGTACCGAATCGGTCTCACAGGAACGATGCTACCTTTCCACGTGTATTCACCCCACCGATGATCAACATTCAAGCAACCAACAACACCCAACCTGCATTCCCCCCTTTTCCCCCTTCCGATATGCTATACAGTACCACTTGCATTCCATTCCGTCGATTCCATCCACCGTCGGAAGGCGCATTCACCCCTTACCCGATGGCGTATGGTTCCGGGCTACACACACGCAACACGCAACACCACTGCAACTAACATACTGACACAACTGCCACTCCCTCTAAATATTTCCACGACCGGCCCTCCTGCAAAACAGCACCAACGATGCCTCTCTATCTCCATCTATCCGCAACATTCTCCAATTAAATATCTCCACACGTGTACCTGTAATGCCCCTAAACATAGCAGGAACGCCACACCCCTCGGAGGTCTATGTCCATCTACATCCGAATTCGGACTGCCAAACATGTGTGCATTCGTCGCCTCGTTACCTGTCCGTCATTATAAATGACACCGACCGGCCCGCTGCTTAACTTACCAACTTGTAAGTTTGAATGGCGAGCCCATTCTGCATGGCATCCATGAACCCAACCGCGGAGGCAAGATGGGGGAAGTAAGTGCTGTTCATCAACTCATGGAAACAATGAAACAGAAAGTCACACATGCTAGTAATAGCGGCGCTCGCGGCTCAGCGGCGACCTCGTCAACACATCCTTTACTAACAAAGCCTCATGTCCTGTGTCCTTCGTCATTTCCTCGCCTTTGATAGGGTAGTGTGCAGTTCTGAGCTCGTGTGCATTCAACACTAGCTACTGCTAACTGCCAAATACTACTTGCTCACAATCAGACCCGCTGATATGGCATGAGGCCATGACAGCAAAGGAATCAATGTGGTGGGTATCGTGCTGATCGGTGAGGAGCGGCGGGGCCAACGGACCTTCCGGATGAGTTGCATGCTCGCCGACACCATCGACCGGTTCGGGTTCACGAGTGTGGGGCTCTTCCCGGGGGGCGATCCTGGGCGTTTTGGGCGCTTGCGATAGATCAGTGGTCGACTGGGTGGTTGGCGATGACGTCGCAGCTCACCCGTCTGGCTGGTATCGCAGGCGCTCATAGAGCGTTCACCGGCGGCCCCTCTGCGACCTTGCTGATGAGTCAATTACCTGCTGCCTTTGAACACCTCAGGGGGTATTGAATACTCACAAAGTCGTGAAATAATGGGCCTGGTCCGCTTAAATCTCCATCGCCGAGGGCACAAAGTTGCAAATGCAAATGAGTGAGGACCCACACAACGCCACTGGAATGCTACAAGTCGGACAACGATCAGGCCTCGGACTATGCAGAATATTATTCAATATTCAGTAGTCAGTATTCAATAGGGCGATCGTGCTCATACGTTGTAGGCACCGATAATAGCACACCCAGAACTGTGGATAGGTGTCTGTCTGCATGAAATTTGTGGAAGACAATATGAGCGATAAGATTGCTCAACGATTCACACTCGCATGTGAAAAACAATGTGTGACATTACTACTGCCCTGCACTGCACACTCCCGTATGTGTGTATGTTTATAGATATATATGTATTTATATATATGACCCTATGACCGAACCGATACATGTGAAATATTGCATGAGCCTGTAATAAATGGTAGCGGTGAAGGTTATGGTTATTTATTCTCTCACCGGACGCAACGTTTGCGTACGTTTCTATTTACTATATTGTTATGGTTGTTCGTTTTACTTTATTTGCTCGTAAGGATCATTATTTTCTTTACTTTTTGGGCATTGCCGTCTACTCTTTTTCTCTAGTCTGTTACCTATTTCCCATCGGATACAGATTGCGCCGGACCACAGCGGATGTTATTCGCATACTTCCACTCCTATGATCTTAGCTCATCAACACCCCACCGTTTTTGCAACACACGCGTCTGAAGCTTTACACTCCCAGTACAGTTTACACAGTTTACACAGTTTACACAGTTTACACAGTTTACACAGTTTACACAGTTT
>CAZKHC010000125.1:0-5825 GCA_964552135.1 uncultured Algimonas sp.
TCTTCGATGACTTTTTGGTGGCGGCGCTGGAGCGAGCAATCGCGCTCAAACATATGCACGATATTGCCGTGGCTATCGCCAAAGACCTGTACCTCAATATGGCGCGGGCTTTGGATATATTTCTCAATCAACACATCTTCATTGCCAAAGCTGCTCGCGGCCTCGCGGCGGCAGCTTGCGAGCGCGGCGTCAAAATCAGGCTCCGCTTCGACCTTGCGCATGCCTTTCCCGCCGCCGCCCGCAACGGCTTTAATCAGGACCGGATAGCCAATCATCCCGGCTTTGGCTTTGAGGAGTTTCGGCGATTGGTTTTTGCCGTGATAGCCAGGCGTGATCGGAACGCCCGCCTCGTCCATCAGTTTTTTGGCAGCATCCTTGAGACCCATAGCCTCCATCGCGTCAGCCGAGGGCCCGATAAAATTCAGCTTGGCCTTCTCGCAGGCCCGTACAAAATCAGGATTTTCCGAGAGGAATCCATAGCCCGGATGTATGGCATCTGCGCCCGTTCCTTTGGCAGCGGCAATAATTTTCTCGATAACGAGATAGCTTTCAACCGCCGGGCTCGCCCCGATATGCACCGCCTCATCCGCGAGGCGCACATGGAGCGCTTTGCGGTCTGCATCAGAATAAACCGCGACCGTTGCAATGCCCATCTTGCGCGCCGTCTTGATGACGCGGCAAGCAATCTCGCCGCGATTGGCAATTAGTATTTTTTTGATTGTTGTCGCCATTACATTCTAAAGACTCCGAATTGGGTCTCCTCTTTTGGGGCATTTGCGGCCATGGCGAGGCTAAGGCCCAAAACACGCCGGGTGTCTTCCGGTGCTATAATGCCGTCGTCCCATATGCGCGCGCTGGCAAAATAGGGGTGCCCCTCACGTTCGAATTGTTCAATGATTGGCTTTTTGAAAGCCTCCCGTTCGGCGTCAGTCCATTTTTTCGCATCGCGATGCACCGTTGCCAACACACCTGCAGCCTGTTCTCCGCCCATGACGGAAATGCGGGCATTAGGCCACATAAACATCATTCGGGGTGAATAGGCGCGTCCGCACATGCCGTAATTTCCGGCGCCGTAACTTCCGCCGACAACAACTGTGAATTTCGGGACTTTCGCGCAAGAGACAGCATGAACCATCTTAGATCCATTTTTCGCAATGCCGCCCGCTTCCGCCTTAGAGCCGACCATAAAACCCGTGATGTTTTGAAGAAAGACCAACGGAATATTTCGCTGGCAGCATAGCTCGATGAAATGTGCGCCTTTGAGCGCGCTTTCTGAAAATAAAACGCCGTTATTGCCGAGGATGCCCACTTGATATCCGTGAATTTTGGCAAATCCCGTTACCAGCGTTGTGCCATATTCTTTTTTAAACTCGTGAAATTTGGACCCGTCCGTAATGCGCGCAATAATCTCGCGGCAGTCATAGGGCTGACGAATATCCGCAGGCACAACGCCGCCAAGCTCGTCTTGATCATAGGCAGGTGGCTCTGCATCGCTGGGTAGATAAGCGTAATCGGGCGCGCCTAATGTTTCGATGGCATCGCGCGCAATTTGCAGGGCATGGGCATCATTGGCGGCCAGGTGATCGACAACGCCGGAGGTTCGTGCATGCAAGGCTCCGCCGCCCAAGCTTTCTGCGTCAATTTCTTCGCCTGTTGCGGCTTTGACGAGAGGCGGCCCGCCAAGGAAAATCGTGCCCTGATCAGCCACAATAATGCTCTCATCCGCCATGGACGGCACATAGGCCCCGCCCGCCGTACAGCTTCCCATGACAACCGCAATTTGCGGAATGCCCATCGCGCTCATAGTGGCTTGATTATAAAAGCAGCGTCCGAAATCACCGTCGTCTGGAAATATTTCGGCTTGATGAGGCAGGTTTCCTCCGCCGCTATCGACTAAGTAAATACAAGGCAGATGATTTTCGCGTGCAATTTGTTGGGCGCGGCCCTGCTTTTTGCAGGTGATTGGGAAATAGGTGCCGCCTTTGACGGTTGCGTCATTGCAAATAATCATGACTTCCCGGCCAGATACACGACCAATGCCGGTAATAATTCCGGCGCTCGGGACTTCGTCGTCATACATGCCGTAAGCCGCCATTTGCGAGAGCTCCAGGAACGGCGTTCCGGGGTCCAGCAGACGCTCAATGCGCTCGCGCGGCAGGAGTTTGCCTCGGTCTAAATGCTTCTGCCGTGCCCGTTCAGACCCCCCAATGGCAATCTTCGTAACCTTCTCGCGCAGGTCCGTAACCAGCGCTTCGATGGCCTCACGATTTGCACGAAATTCGGGACTGTCGGGATTTATTTTTGAAACAAGCTTCGGCAAAAGATTTAACCCTATTACATTTGTTTTGAAGCAAACTATGGCCTCAGCAACGCAAAGTCCATGCACGCACGAAAGCTACATCTCTCCTATGCGCAATTCATTGCTGTCATTTGCGGCGCATTCGACTATCTATCGCGTATGAGCAAGCCGTCAGAAAAAGCCCCGCACGACCAAACGCTTGTCCGCGAAAGCGGATATGAAGGGCGAGGATTGAGTTTTATCGTCGAGGAGCCTCTTGAATCTGGAGGCGTCAAAGAAATCGCGCCAGGCGTATTTTGGCTTCGATTCCCTCTGCCGATGCGTGGTCTCAATCACATTAATCTCTGGGCGCTGCGGGACGGTGACGGCTGGGTAATTGTCGACACGGGCATTGCGGATAAAATTAGCCGGGATATTTGGACAAAACATTTTGATGAATTGTTAGAAGGGCGTCCGGTCAACCGCGTCATTTGCACCCATCTTCATCCGGACCACGCAGGGCTCGCGGGATGGATTTGCCGAAAATTCGGCGCGCCGCTGCTCATGACGCGGGGGGAGTATTTTCTGTGTAGGCTAATGGCAGCGGACACGGGCAAGGCGGCGCCCGACGAGGGCGTTCGCTTTTACCGAAAATGCGGGTTCACGGACTCGCAGATAGATCTTTATAAAGCGCGGTTTGGAGGGTTCGGTAAAGCGATTTCGCCTTTGCCGCAAAGTTATGACCGGTTGACCGATGGGGAGCTAGGCAAAATTGGAGGCCGCGAATGGCGGATTGTTATTGGCTCGGGGCATTCGCCAGAACATGCTTGCCTCTATTGCCCAGAGCTAAACCTTGCCCTGACAGGCGATCAGCTTCTACCGAATATTAGCTCTAATGTTTCTGTCTGGCCGACGGAACCAGAAGCAAATCCGCTCGAGGAATGGATTCAATCTTGTCACAAATTAAAACGAGAGTTTTCGGAGGACATTCTTATTGGCCCTGCACATGGTATCCCCTTTCGCGGGGCACATGTCCGCCTCTCTAAATTGATTGATCATCACGAGAAGGCGCTCAAAAGGCTGGCGGAAAATTGCCGGACGCCGCGTCTTGCAACAGAGGTTTATTCTGCGCTCTTCCGGCGGGAAATCAATGATAGTAATCGTATCATGGCGGTGGGCGAGTCCGTAGCGCATTTAAATTGTTTGAAAGCGCGCGGGATTGTTAGCCGCAGGCTTAATGATCGGGGACAATTTACCTATAAAACCGGTTCAAACTGGGCGGCTTAGAGGTAAATTTCTAGCCGATGATTTTGATAAATCCTGAAATCATTAATGTCATTGCAATAAGCCCCATTACCGCCATGCCGTAATAATAAAACGCCCGTTTTCGTCGTCCGATTTCGCAGAGTTCTTCTTTGGGCATGCCAGATTTCACAAGATATGTGTCGATTAAATTTGTCATAGTCGCGCCTTTCATGATTCCTATATAGGTGAATATAGTATGAATTGCAAAGCACGCCGCTCTCACATGATAGTGAAAATGCGTTGAGCGGGGCCCAAACGCCCGTTTTAGATATTTTATCTCCACCAACAGAAGCTGCGAAACGGCGCAAAAACCACCGGGTTGATGTCGAGATTTTTGGTTCAACCAATAAGTGGAGAGCAGATGAATTCCTGATAATAGCCGCCGCCCGGAAGCGACGTTAAAAAGCTATTAGGTCCAGAAATAGGAATGCCTTGATAATCATCGATGCGATACGCCATTTTCGCAGTTAGGTTTTTGGCTTTCACAGGGGACCCATTTTTACGTTTTGTTTCAAATATCCAATCTGAGACAGCTTTTATAGATGGCGCCCGATAATGTTCGTGGGTGCAATATCCTGCTCTTACATTTGCTGTTTTACCTGTTGGGAGAATGTCATGGGTCATGCAGCAATATCCGCTTTGATAGGCGGCAGCTGGAATGATCGGGTCAGGCTTTCGGATATAATTGAACGTCTCTGAGTGGTGGGCGTGCGCGAGCGTTACGCTCAAACATAAAAAGAAGAAGCTCAAAATCCAACGCATAATAAAAATATGCAATTTACGTGTGAGTTTGTAAAGCTCAACCGCGTAAAAAGAATCCGTAAGCAGGGTTATCCGTCTCGCGCATCATAGGATAACCTGTCCCGCCGAGCTGCGTTTCTAGCGCTTCAATGTCGCCTTCAGGCACATGAAAACCGCAAAGAACATGACCTTCAGCGGCACCGTGATTGGAATAGTGAAAGAGCGATATATTCCAGCGAGCATCCAAAGTTTCGAGAAATTGGGTGAGTGCGCCAGGGCGTTCTGGAAATTCGAAACGGTAGATGGCTTCTGCGCGATTATCGCCGCGCCCGCCGACCATATGGCGAAGATGGCGTTTCGCGAGGCGGTCATGGGATAGGTCCGTCACATCAATATTTTGCGCGGCCATGTCGGAAATGACTTTGGCGCGGTCATCAAGGTCGCGCGTTTTAAGCCCGACAAGTACATGAGCTTCGGGGCGGTCAGCAAAGCGGTAGTTAAATTCCGTGACGGCGCGCTGACCTAATGCGCGGACGAAATTAAGGAAGGCACCTGCGCTTTCCGGGATTGTCGCGGCAAAAAGCATTTCCTCGCCAGCCCCAAATTCCGCTCGGTCTACCATATGACCAATGCGGTCAAAATTTACATTGGCTCCAGAGATTGTGACGACAAGATCGCCTTTTGGTGCGCCGCCTTCGCGAATATGTTTGATGACCCCTGCGAGACCAACAGCCCCGGCAGGCTCTACGACGGTTCTTGTGGCCTCAAAAATATCTCGGACGGCGGCACAAATTTCGTCATTGGTAACGGGCATATGCGCGTCGACAACTCGGCTGCAAATCGCATGGGTGAGCGCGCCGCAGGTACGCACGGCCACGCCGTCTGCAAATCCGTCGACCTTTTCAAGGGCGACAGGGCCTCCGGCTTTCAGGGCGGCGCCTAAGGATTGCGCGCCTTCAGGCTCTACGGCGATAACCTTGGTGTCAGGGGCGTGACGGTTAAACCACGCGCCAATACCGGAGACCAATCCGCCGCCGCCTGTGCAGACATAAATCGCGGCCGGCGTTCGCGGCATTTGTTCGAGAATTTCTTTGCCGACGGTGCCTTGGCCGGCAATGACGTCGCGTTCATCAAAGGGATGGACAAAGACCGTGCCTGTTTCATTGGCATGGGCAATGGCGGCGTCGCAAGCTTCATCATAATTATCGCCAACAAGGCGCGTTTTTGCGCCCATAGCTTCAACGGCGCTGACCTTAATCGGCGGCGTCGTGATGGGCATGAAAATCAAAGCTTGGGTTTTATAGTGGCGTGCTGCTGCCGCAACGCCTTGCGCGTGATTGCCAGCGCTAGCCGCAACAACGCCGCGCGCGCGCTCGGCTTCATTTAATCCCGCAATACGGTTGGCGGCGCCGCGAATTTTAAAAGAAAATACTTCCTGCAAATCCTCACGTTTTAGCCAGATGTTTCGGCCCAATGCCGCCGAGAGTTTCGGCGCAAATTG
>CAZKHC010000126.1:0-5818 GCA_964552135.1 uncultured Algimonas sp.
CCGCCTTCAATAAAATTTGGGGAAACATAGATAATCTTGCCGCCAACTTCTGGAACTAAATCGATTTCAACTTGCGGCCGAACCTCTCCTTGCGTGCGAACTTTTAGTTGCACATCTTCCGCTTTGGCATAATCAGCGATTACAGCCAGGGTATTAAAATTCCGCTTTTTCTCTTTCGGTTTTTTAGTCAGGGCAATGAACACTGACGTCACCACAATAAATGCAACGATAATTAAAATCGGAACGGCAATCACAAGAAACTTCTTCAGAAAGCCACCTTTATTCTCAGGAATGGAATAATCTGGATTCTTTGGACTCGAATAGTCTGGGGTAGAACTCGCCATAACTAACCTTGTTCTCTCAAAATGGCAGGAAGAGCATCCGGCGGAACATCGCCGTAGGCGCCTCCGCCCAATGCCACGTGCAAACGCACACGATTTTGTAAGCGCTCCGCTCTCGCGGAAATTAACTGCCCCTCAGCCGACAAGCGGCGAGTTTGCGCATCCAGCAACTGTAAAATTGTCACTAGGCCTTCTGTGTAGCGTAATTCCAAACGTTTTTCAGCTTCAAAAGCTTCATCAACTGCAATACGAAGGGCCGCCTCGCTTTCGGCTAGACGTGTTTCAGCATCAAGGGCATTTTCGACATCGAGATAGGCGTTCAACACCGTATTGATGTAGGATTGCAATTGTTGTTTTAAAATCGCTTCTTGTATCTCTACATTCGCGCGTAACCGTCCACCTTGGAAAATTGGGGCTGTGAGGTTCGCAGCTAGGTTTGCAACCAGAGCGTCGAGATCAAAGAAACTATCAAACCCGCCGCCATTTGCGGATCCGCCGCTCGTCAAGGACAGGCTTGGCAATAAAGCTTTGCGCGCCAAATCAATTTGTATGCCTTGTGCTGCGAGCCGGCGCTCGGCGGCAATAAGGTCCGGCCGTTGCGTCAAAATATACGAAGGCGTTCCTGCCCCCGTTAACGCAGGTAGTTCAGGAAGATCGCTAGCCGCTTGAAGGGCATTGGCAGGATATCGGGTCAATAGAATTTCGATTTGGCGAGTGAACGCCGCAAGAGATTGTTTGCGAGAAGCTTGTAAAGCCTGAGCCTGCGCTAAAGCAGTCCGTGCGAGCCGGACATCGGAACTTCCAGATACGCCAGATTCAAAGCGGCGTTGTGTTAAACGTAGGGCCCGCTCTTGCGTTTCAATATCGCGCTCGGAGAGGTCTACCAATAGGCGGGATTCGATTAAATTAAACCAGCTTTGCGCGACTTGCCCTGTAATTGATAGCCGCGCGCTCGCGATATCGCTGGCGCTCGCTTCTGACTCGATTTCCGACGCATTGATACTATCAGAAATACGCCCCCAAAAGTCAGGCTCCCAACTTGCATTTAGTCCCGTCGATAGTCCTGTCGCGTCAGGTATAAATTCATTCACGCGCTCGGATCGGGATAAACTCGCGCTCCCCGAAACGCTCGGCAGCCTATCAGCACGGCTGATTTTTTCGCTGGCGATAGCTGCGTCAAGCTGCGCATAGGCGGCCCCAATATTCGTATTCCTGCGGAGCGCCTCATCGACAAGCTCAATTAAGATTGGGTCCGGAAAAGCGCGCACCCAATCGGTTGTCGGCAAACTATCCGGTGCGGGAACGACCCAATCCCGCGGAGGCTCTACTTCTGTCTCAACAGCCGCCTGAGGCACCACAACCGTCGGCTCTCCTTTCAGATTCAAGGATTCACAGCCCGCTAAAAAAACACCAACGGTAAAAACCATTGCTCCTGACCGTGCTTTACAAGCGATGTCATGTTTAGATTGCATATAATCTCACTAGGTGTGTTTTAGCGAAAGTCAATCAATTATTATTGAAAAACGATAATAATATGAGCTTAACTCCCTCATGACAGCATAGTTTGGGCAGGTCTTGTTAAAAATTATGCAGACATCATCATAATACGCAAAATATTGCCTATAGCATCGCCCAACAAACCAACTTGATCGAAATGTCGCTTGTGTTTTAGCGACATATTCAGATAGACGAAACACAGACATGCTCTAGCTAATTGGACGCTTAAAACTGTGTACCTCCTCCCCATATTGAGAATTTCATGAGATCAAATGGCGGAGTAATAGCCGCTATTTTTGGCGCGGCATTCTTTGTCCTTATCTTAGCGGCGGATGCAGAGGTAAAGATTGCCATACCCATCTTCCTCTTAGCCGCTTGCGCAGCTTGGATTTATGTTTGGATGACCAAACCAGAGGCTGAGCCCGTCAAACCTCGGCTTTCTTCCCAGGATTTGCGGGAGGTTCGAGGACAGCTTCTTGAAAATCTTGCCGACGCTTTGCCGCGGGCCATTGTCGGACTCGGCAAAAATGCCGATGTCATTTACGCGAACCAAGCCGCCTTTGATATGTTGTCACCGGATATGATTGGCAAACCCATCGGAGCCTATCTTCGAACGTCCGATGTTAGGTCGTACATGGAGCGCGCTTTTAACGGTGAAATACCGCCGTCTCTTCCCGTCCATGTCTTGCAACCGACTGAGCGTCATATTGATGTCGATTTTTCACAAGCCATCCTCATTGACCCGGAGGACAAGCGATCTGCAATCGTTTTCGCTGTCTTAGCCGATAGAACACAATCTAAAATCGACCGCGAACAACGCGCCGATTTCTTGGCAAATGCGAGCCATGAATTAAAAACGCCCATTGCCTCCTTAAAGGGATATATTGAAACCCTGCGCGGGCATGCCAAAGACGACCCGAGGGCGCGCGAGAAATTCCTCAAAATTATGGCCGAGCAAACCGAACGTATGGAGCGACTTGTCACCGACTTACTCTCTTTACGCCGAATTGAAAGCCGTGAGCATTTAGCGCCTTCGGAGATTGCCGATTTGAGAAAAGCAATTGTTGCCGCACGTGATGCCCTATCGCTCTTAGCCAATGAAAAAGAGGTTGCGCTTGAGTTTGATCTCCCTACCGAAAAATCAGCGCCAACATTTGGAAAAACCGATGAATGCGTTCAACTTTTTCTGAATTTAATGGAAAATGGCATCAAGCTATCTCCGGAAGGATCAACATTACATGTCACACTGGAACGCTTGCCAGATTGGAGCGGACAAGCCTTTTCAGACCCCCTGAAAGAAAACGCAGGATTTCGCCGCATCGTCAACCTTGCGCCGTCCGTTAAACCTGTTTGGCGCGTCACAATCGCGGATGAAGGACCTGGATTTTCGCGCGCTCATCTACCGCGTATCGGAGAACGATTTTATCGCGTTGCCGGAGATCTGCCCGCACAAGAAAAAGGGACAGGCCTTGGCCTTGCGATTGTGAAACACATCGTTATGCGGCACCGCGCCGGCTTATTCGTTAAAAGCCTGCATACGAAGAACGATAAAGATAATGCTTCCGGAACCTCATTTTCCGTTATATTCGCGGCACATGACGTCGAATCCTAGCTTGAGATTTATATGACTCCCTTTGTTCTCATTATAGAAGACGAGACGGCCATATCTACTCTGCTGGAATATAACCTTCAGCGTGAGGGTTTTGAAACGGCATTGGCAGAAGATGGCGACGAAGCGCTGCTCATGGCAGAAGAACGCGTGCCAGATTTAATTCTGCTCGATTGGATGCTACCGAAGCTATCCGGCGTAGAAGTTTGCCGCCGTCTTCGCCGCCGGGAAGCAACCGCCGACGTTCCTATTATAATGCTCTCTGCACGCGGAGAAGAAGATGACCGGGTGACAGGGCTTGATGTCGGCGCGGATGATTACCTCGTAAAGCCGTTCTCCATGCCGGAACTATTCGCGCGCATTCGCGCTTTGCTGCGGCGTACACAGTCTAATGTCCTGTCCGACACCATCATTGTCGGGGAGCTTCAGATTGACACGAAAGCGCACCGGGTCTCACGCGCCCAAAAAGACATCCATCTCGGCCCTACAGAATTTCGCCTGCTGGAGCATTTCATGCGGCGGCCCAGTCAGGTATTCTCACGTGAACAGCTCCTTGACGCGGTTTGGGGTCATGACATTTATGTCGAGGCCCGCACAGTTGATGTGCATATTGGCCGCCTCAGGAAAGCTTTGAAGATCGCTGACCGCAAAGATCCTATCCGGACCGTCCGTTCGGCGGGCTATGCCTTGCGCCCGGAAGGGTAGACCTTCCACTGTAAAACAGTGCGAAAGACTTGCTCTGAAAGAGCTTCGCACCTAAGGCGCGCCAAACTTCTATTGGGTACCCATCCATGATCCGTTCGACACTCGCGTCCTTCGCAAATTCCATCACAATCCCGGCCCGCAAGCGGTCTGGCCCGCTGACCTTTACACCCAATCGGGTAAAGGTTGAACTGCTGGCGGGATTAACGGTTGCCTTAGCGCTGGTCCCCGAAGCTGTGGCCTTTGCCTTTGTGGCAGGTGTGGAACCTTTGGTTGGGCTTTATGCCGCCTTTATTGTCGGCCTCATCACAGCTCTCATTGGCGGACGGCCCGGTATGATTTCAGGCGCGACGGGCGCCCTCGCCGTTGTCATGGTCGCGCTCGTTGCAGATCACGGCGTAGAATATTTATTCGCCACCGTCGTTTTAATGGGCCTCATGCAAATTGCGGCAGGCGTGTTCAAGCTTGGCAAGTTCATTCGGCTTGTGCCGCATCCCGTCATGCTTGGGTTTGTCAACGGCCTCGCCATCGTAATTGGTATGGCGCAGCTCAGTCAGTTTCAGTCTGCCCCGCCAGAGCGTATCCCCGGCCACCACTATGGCCCTTTCCATATATTGGAAGGCACGTGGCTGACAGGCGCGCCGCTGGTCATGATGTTAGGGCTTGTTCTCCTGACCATGGTTTTAATTTGGATGACACCCAAACTCACCAAAGCCCTCCCCGCGCCGCTGGTGGGCATTGGGCTTGTGACCGGATTAGTTATTCTTTTTAAAATTGATGTTCCGACAGTCAGTACCCTTGCCGACATTGAGGGCGGCTTCCCTAAATTCCACGTCCCCATGGTCGAATTAAATCTCGAGACCTTAAAAATCATTTTCCCCTACGCCCTCATCCTTGCGGCGATTGGATTAATTGAGAGCCTGCTCACCCTCAACCTCGTCGGCGAGATTAAAGAGGAACGCGGCGGCGCGTCGCAAGAATGTGTCGCGCAAGGCGTGGCCAATACGGTCACAGGATTTTTCGGTGGCATGGGAGGTTGCGCCATGATTGGGCAATCCATGATTAATGTGAAATCCGGGGGACGCACACGCCTCTCCGGTATTAGCGCGGCGCTTTTCCTGCTCGGCTTCATCCTCTTCGGCTCTGGCATTATTGGGCTTATCCCGCTCGCAGCTTTGGTCGGCGTTATGTTCATGGTCGTCATCGGCACCTTTGCGTGGCAGTCCCTGACCATCATGCGGCGCATTCCTTTGATTGATGCGCTCGTCATTATCCTCGTGACCGTTGTGACGGTTTATCATGACCTCGCCGTTGCCGTCGTTGTCGGCGTTATTGTGTCAGCCCTCGGCTATGCTTGGAATGCGGCCAAACGGATTGATGCCCATACGGAAACTGACGGCGACACCAAGATTTACAAATTATCTGGCCCGCTTTTCTTTGGTTCCATCGAAGGCTTTAGCGAGTTATTCGATCCCAAAAATGACCCAGAAAATGTCGTCGTCGATTTTGCAGGCTCCCGCGTCGTCGATCAATCTGCCTTGCAAGCCATCGAAGGCCTTGCGGATAAATACACCCAAGCGGGTAAATCCATCGCTCTACGTCATCTTACGCGTGATTGTCATAAGCTCCTCAATCGCGCGGGGCAGCTGATGATCGATTCCGATGATGA
>CAZKHC010000127.1:0-5753 GCA_964552135.1 uncultured Algimonas sp.
GTAAATTTCGACCACCAATTATCCTGCAGCGCGGCAGAGAAAAACGTACTAATAAGTTTGGCTGTTCCCTCTGCCGTCTTCAAAGCGATATTTCCTGTAAACCCGTCTGTTATGACAACATCGACCGTCCCTGCTGAAATATCATTCCCTTCAACAAATCCTTTATAGTTCAGGCCAAGTTGCGATTGCGAGAGACGCTCATGGGCGGCCTTGATGACTGTATTCCCCTTACCCTCTTCGGTCCCTACATTGAGCAGGCCGACAACCGGATTTTCTTTTCCGAAAATCGCTCGGAAATATGCTTCTCCAAGAATCGCAAATTCGGACAATTGGGCTGCATCACAATCCACATTAGCACCGACATCTAAAACCACCGTCATATCGCCGCTTAAATTTGGCCAGCTCGCCGCAATGGCAGGACGCTGCACGCCCCGTTTCGCCCGGAGTTGCAGCTTTGACATCGCCATAAGTGCGCCTGTGTTCCCGGCCGAGATTGCAATGCCCGCTTGCCCCCCTTTGACTGACGCAATCGCGTTCCACATGCTAGAGCCCTTACCCTTGCGAAGAGCCTGAGAGGGCTTGTCTTCCATGGACACCGTTCTTTCAGTATGAAAAACTTCTGAGCGTTCACGCGTCCGCGGAGCGGCATCTAAAAGAGGCGCAAGAGCTTCCGCGTCACCGTGTAATTGAAACCTTGCCCGACGCCCCTCACCTTCATGAGACAGGAAGTACTCAATACCTTTTATAACGATATCTGGGGCGTTATCGCCCCCCATCGCATCAACTGATATGATTAGTCCATCAAGCATGTCTTGGTTCCGTTAGAGCGGCGGGTATAAAGCGCGAACGCCTCCGCGCCTAGTCTTAAACTCTGCTTATGCAGGGCACGCCGGAAATTCAAAACTTGTCATGGCGATTTCCCCCAAGGTCAAACCCGATAAGTTATTTTGAAACGCAAGAAGATAGGTCGACATCTTCGCGATAAAGGCAGGGGCAGCTTCGGTTGGAAGTGTTTCCTTAAATGCGGATCGGGTCGATTCATTTGGTTTGTCTTGATGAAGCGCCTCTGCATAAGTCTTCACTCGGTCGTAAAAAAGAGAGATCATCGGCTGAATTCGCTTTTTCACACTTGCATCTGAAAGGGCCTCTTCTCGCAAGGCTACCTCAAAATCATCCTTCATTTCATCAAAGAGCGCCTGCCCTAACCGCTGACCGTTTTGACCAAACCGATTCAAGTTTGATAATACTGCAGCTATATGGAGGGTCAAAACATCAATGCGCCCGTCGTAATCGTCTGCGAAACGTGATTCGCCATAAAAATCAGGATTTCGCGATTGCGCCATCAAAGCCGTGTAAATTCTGCGCGCATCCGTAACCGCCGCATCCTGCCGTCCGAATAACCTACTCAAAAAACTCATAATTCATGCCTCACTCAGAGCGAATCTGACCAAATCTTCACGCAGTTGCACTCTTGCCCTGCCTATGACGGAGCGTTAGGTCCATCTCAACCAAAGAGTTTACGCGCGACACATTATGAACATGCACACCAAACTGATACTCCTTCTTGCGGCCTCGGCTCTTTCGACAGCCTGCAACCCAGTTCTGCGCAATCATGGTTACGTTGCAACAGCGGAAAAACCGCAGGAAGTTAATCCTGATACGGATACAAAATCATCCGTTTTGGCGCGCCTTGGAAATCCTTCCGTAAAGTCAACTTTTGACGAACAAGTCGAAGACGACGTGTGGTATTATATTTCATCCGTTCGTCAACGCTACGCCTATCTGCGGCCACAAATCGAAGACAGAACCATTACCGCGATTCATTTTAATCCGGATGGACAAGTCACAGAAGTCGCAGAGTTCGGCCTCGAAGATGGCGTGCCCGTCAATTATGTTGACCGTAAAACACCTACGCGTGGACGTGAACTTTCCGTCCTAGAGCAAATTTTCGGCACCATCGGCAGGCTTCCGACAGATCGCCTGACGGGACAAAACCAAACTGGCGGCGGTGGTGGAGCTGGCGGCAACTAAGAAATCGGCCCGCGAGCTATTTGTGTAGATAGCCTTTTGAAGGCCATTCCATAGGCTCACCGTCTATATCCAAACATACTGCGCCCGATCCGATCGTGACGGAACCTACCAGCGTTAATTTCAATTTAGCTTTTCGAGACATATCAAAAATTGCCTGTCTGTTTCCCGCAGCCGATGTGAAAACGGTGCCGTAATCGTCCCCATAACTCGCCAATGCTTGTCTTGCTGCCGTCGGATCACCTTGCGCTTCTGCCCATTTTTCTGCTCCGATGGAAAAAGGTAGCGCGTCAAAATTCAAAGTTGCGCAAGCTTTGCTATGTTCTGTTATATGAGAAACATCTGCCAAGAGGCCGTCTGAGATATCGGCAGCGGCGCTTGCATATCGCGCAAGAATACTTCGATAGCGAAAAACGGGTTCCGGACGCCAATAGGCAGACTCCAATGCGAACAGATATTCTCCGCTTGGGGCAGGCTCGATAGGGCGACCCGTCACAAGCCAACACCCCAGCATAGCATCACCCAAATTGCCGCTGACCCAAACATCGTCCCCAATAGAGGCGCCTTGTCTTTGCACCATAGTTGATTTCGGTAATTCTCCGATCAAAGTAATCGAGAAAACGGCAAGGCCTTCCGTCGCGGTCGTGTCCCCACCCCATAAACGGCATCCAAATTCCGCCTGCGTCGTTTCCAGGCCTTTCGCGAAAGCTGGAATCCATTGCTCCATCCGATCGGCGCGCATGGATAGGGATAGCTGATAGCCGCGCGGCGTTCCGCCTTTGGCTGCAATATCCGATAAATTTGTGCGTAGCAGCCGCTCGGCGACATCGGCGCCATACATGCCGTTTGGGAAGTGTACACCCTCGACGAAACTATCCGTCGTTATCAATATATCGCAATTGGGACTTGGCCGAAAAAGCGCTGTGTCATCTTTAAGGTTTAACCCCTCTGGGCCAGCCAAAGACGTAAAATATTTTTCGATGAGATCAAATTCATCCACCTTTACGAGGCATCTTTAACTGGCGTCGCGACTTCTGGTTCCTCAGCAGCGGCATGAGATGCCGTCAGGCCAAATTCCGCAGCGCGGGTATTTTTGGCAATTTTGTCTAAAACGCCGTTAACCATCCCCGGCTCCTTCCCAGAGAAAAACTCTGTCGCGACGGCCATATACTCATTGATAATCACGAGCGCTGGAACATCCGGGCGTTTCTGAATTTCATAAGTCGCGGACCGTAACAAGGCACGCAATGTCGCGTCCAAGCGGCGCAGTGGCCATTTATCCGATAAGTGCTCTGAAATAGCGGCATCTATTTCAGATTGGTTTGTCACCACGCCTGTCATTATGTCTTCAAAATAAGCTTCATCCGCACGGACCATGCCAGGCTCATCGCTATGACCAAACCGATGATCCAGAAATTGTTTGACGACGGTTTTATGTGGCTCTCCCGAGACATCCATTTGATACAGAGCCTGGACAGCACTTACGCGGGACGCGCGGCGCAGTTTTGGATTGGCACCGCTCATGATTTATTGAGCTCTGCACGCAATTGAATCATCCGCAAACAAGCGGACGCTGCAAAACCGCCCTTATCTTTTTGATCTGGCTTTGACCGCGCAATCGCTTGAGCTTCATTTTCAACCGTAATAATCCCGTTCCCAATCGCGAGTTGATAATCAACGGCAAGGTCCATCAAAGCTCTCGCGGACTCTTCGCAAACGTAATCATAATGCGTTGTCTCGCCGCGAATAACACAGCCCAATGCAACATAACCATCATAGCCGGAGTTTGCTTTTTCTGCATATGAAATCACATGCGGAATTTCGAGCGCGCCCGGAACATTGACTTTGACGACTTCCGCACCGGCGGCTTGTAATTTCGCCAAAGCCCCTGTGAGCAAGTCTTCGGAAATGGACTCGTAATAGCGAGCCTCGACAACGAGGATTTTCATATTAGGTCCGTGTGTTTTGAAGCGGCGTTATGCCTTCGAGCTCAAGATCATAAGCTTCAAGACCAATGATTTTCGGCATGACATTTGTAATCAAAGTCATCTTGCGAACTCCTTGATGCGATAAGATTTGCGCTCCGACGCCATATTCGCGGATGGTTTGCTCTTTGCGATTAACCGTAGATTTATGCGCGCCCAACCGCTCGAGCAATGTGTCGATTGACCCTTCTCTGATGAGCACAAGGACGGAATGTCCATCATGTGCAGCGAGTTGTTTCATCGCGTCCCAAATCAAGCCTGACCGCGGACTATCCTCCGATAAAATATCTCCCGCGAAATCAATCTTGTGAACGCGGACCAAACTTGGCTGACCTTTTTTCGGCTCTCCCTTGGAAAGCGCGACATGTTCTTTTCCGTCTAGGTAGTTTTGATAGACGTGAATTTTAAACTCATCGCCATTCTGGCTGCGGAAATCACTGCTGGCGACATGCTCGACGAAATGATCCTTTTGCATGCGGTAAGCCACAAGATCTTCAATCGTCCCGATTTTCATCCCGTGAAATTGTGCAAATTTAATAAGGTCAGGCAAACGAGCCATGGTTCCGTCATCATTCATAATTTCGCAAATCACGGCAGAGGCATTCAAGCCAGCCATGCGAGAAATATCAACGGAAGCTTCAGTGTGGCCCGTACGGACCAACACGCCGCCATCCTTCGCGATTAATGGAAACATATGACCCGGCGTGACAATGTCATCTGGACGGCTTTCAGGGTCAATCGCGACCTGAATCGTCAATGCCCTATCCGCCGCGCTTATCCCCGTCGTGACGCCCTCGCGCGCTTCGATGGATTGCGTAAAGGCCGTTTCAAAACGTGAGCCGTTATTTTTATTTTGTGGTTCTAAACCGAGCGCGTCGGCCTTTTGCGCTTCCATCGCTAGGCATATTAAGCCGCGACCATATTTCGCCATGAAGTTCACAGCATCGGGCGTCGCGAATTGCGCAGGGATAATTAGATCACCCTCATTCTCGCGGTCCTCCGCATCGACAAGAATATACATCCGGCCATTGCGGGCATCCTCGATAATCTCTTCAGGCGTTGCGAGTTGGTAGACATCGTCAAATGTGGCTGTGTTAAGTTCGGTCAAATCATCATTCCTTTCAGCGCTTAGGCGCTGGGGTCCTTCATGTGACCCAAGTAGCGCGCGACATAGCGGGCGATGAGGTCAATTTCCAGATTTACTTCATCACCAATCTGTAATCCACCCAATGTCGTCGCTTGGGCAGTATGCGGAATAATATTGACCGAGAAGGATGAACCTGTGGCCTCATTCACCGTCAATGACACGCCGTCCACCGTAATTGAGCCCTTAGGCGCGATCCCATAAGCAATATGATCCGGTGCATTGAAATCTAACTTCAACGACCCTGCGATTTCAGTTCGTCCTGTCAATTTTCCTACTCCGTCGATATGCCCCGTTACCAAATGGCCGCCTAGCTCATCCGCGCCTGTTAGGGCACGTTCGAGATTTATCTTGTCGCCTGAGCCCCATTTGCTCATTGTCGTTTTATCGAGACTCTCATCAGAGACCTCAAAGGCATACCAATTTGGACCTTTTTCAATCACCGTCATACAGGCCCCTGCGTGAGAGATTGAAGCTCCAATATCAATGGACGCTGTATCGTATGAACACTCAACATCCATGCGCGTATCGCCCCACTCACCGCCTGTTCCGCGCGTGACAGATTTAACCGTGCCGATGTCGGTGATAATGCCAGT
>CAZKHC010000128.1:0-3057 GCA_964552135.1 uncultured Algimonas sp.
GAATTCGCCCAGCGTAACGGCATGGGCACATATTGACCGCTCTATTTCCATTTCGCGAACGCCTACACCGACTTCAGCCTTGAACCATTGCCGGTCTTCTTCAACAAAACTGATGAGACAAATGGGCGTGTTAAGGAGCGTCGCCGTTAAGCTGACAATGTCATCATAAACTTTTTCACCGCCGCTATCGAGAACGCGGAGGTCATATAGCGCGGCTAATCTTTTACGGTTGTTAGACGGGAGTGATTTAGTCATGCCTCAGCAACGCTCCAAACCCGCAAAAGCGGCAGACGTCGAAATGAGAATTTTTTAAAACCTCGTCTAAATTCCAAATCACGCCCCAATATATAAATGGTACGGTAACTATCGTCGTCAGCCATTCGCATGGACTGCATTTAGACAAATCACCGCGCCCCGGTATTGAAAAAATAGTCGGCTCAATGTCGAGCTCAAACCCTCACCCTGTCAAGACCTAACATCGAGACTCGCGACAGAAAGTCGCAAAATAATTAGGAATCACCCAATATTCAATTTGAGGTTATTTTATTGAACAAGTTTTGTGCGGCCAATGGGCATGAAATACTAGCGCTGACCCGGCTTGTAGTCCGCTGTAGCCTCCTGAAGGACGTCCTCCAGAGTCATCGGGATTCGCTTATATCCGCCCTTTGCGAAAAGTTCGACTTGATCACTATAATGCGGTGAAGTCTCGTCCAGCGTGGCACTACCGTAATTATGGATACTGTCGATTGTCACCGCGCCGTCTGGCGTCCAATCTGCAATGATGATGTGGGTGTCGCCCGCAAAGGCATTCATCACCCCCTCTTTGGACACACCGTCGCGGTCCGCATATATAGCCCGCAATACATCTGGCGCACCGTCCAGCGGAACGCTGACATTTCCACGGATTATCCGGTTAACCTCACCCCACTCAGGGTCGAGGCGGCCAAAGTTCTCCATCAAATCTTTAGCCGTTTCCGCTAGAGCGTCCATCGGGTCGCGTTCTATTTTCTGGAACTCATATCCAAGGACGCGGGTTCCCGTAATAACGGCCAGCGCCGCGCCGCGGCTATCTTGAGCCGTGTCTCCATCCCAGAACCGTAAAATTTCCTGCGCGTCTTTTAATGTCCTATCGTCAGTTTTAGTCGTTACCAATTCAACGACCAGTTTCATCAGATCGCTTGCCGGGTCATATTTCGTATCCGCACGATAGCGAAGCAGTTCGTCTCGACTGATTGAGTCGTCCCCGCCGACCAGCGCCAACGCTCGACGTGATCGGTTTGTTATGCGGTCTTCAATACCAAATGTTTCAGAAAAGTCTTCACGGTCAGTATTGCACCCCTCATCCGTTATATTAAACGGAGTCGCATTGGCCGAAAACACCCACCCGCAAGACGGGTTCCAAATTTGCGGCATATCACTGACGGGACGAAAATCTTTCCATATCAACTCGGATTTGTCTCCGGGCAAGACAGCTTCCCAATCAGGACCTTCTATCCTGTTGGGCATACGCGCATTATAAATCGCGCCAATATTTCCGTCCTTGTCGCCGTAAATTATATTAAATGACAGTACGCCTTGGCTTTCTAAGGCTGCCCGCCATTCGGTCATATTCGTCGCTTTGTTCATCGCCAGCCATTGATCCAGTGCCCCCAACCCTCCGGGGTCCAGCGTCGCAAGACCCGCAAATCGAATAGCGTAGTGACCTGTCTCTGTGGTAAGAACGGGGCCGTGTTTAGACCATAATATGTCACGCTTGACTGGTAACGAAAAAGGCCCAAACAGCTTCACGCGAAAATCAGATTTAGATCGCTCAAACTCAATCCACTCGCCGTCCAAAAGATATGACTTGGGCTTTTTAAAACTATCAACCTCCAAGGCATATATATCGATCAAATCTGGGCGATTAACGGTATGTGTCCAAGCTAAATTCGGTGTCGCGCCTTGGGCCATTATAGGGACACCCGGAAATGTGCCGCCAAGGATATTCATCCCTTCTTCGCTGACAAGATGAGCTTCATACCAAGCATATGGCCCGGCCATCGGTTGATGGGAATTCGCAATCAACCGCGTATGGCCATCGGAGCTGCGCGACGGCGCGATGGCGAAACCATTCGACCCGCGTACGGCATCCGGAATATCAAGCACTGACGTCTGGCCCCAAGGCGAAACATTAGGACGATCTTTAGCGGTAAAGAGTTCTTCTAGATAACCATCCAGGCGATAGAAAAATGGCGTTGCCCAAGTGAAACCCGCTAAAACATCCTGTTCCGTCACGGGTAAAATGCCGGGCAGAACATTGTCTGGGTTTTCTGCGGCATAGAGATTGATCGCTGCCGCATAAGCCCGCGCAATAGCTTTCGCCTCTTCGCTCACTTGCGCGTCATAATGTTTCGCCACACTGTCTTGAACTTTAAATAGGTCAAAAAGATAATCCTGAGGCGCAACCGATTTTCCGTGATATTGCGAGCTCATACCTCTTGCCGCGATGAGGGTGTCCTGAATTGTCGCCCAATCATCTTCTGCATGGGCATAGCCAAATCCGAAGGACGTATCGGCATCGCGTTTGCCGAAGATATGCGGGACGCCATAGGCATCGCGGATGATGCGGGCCTCATAATTTTGCGCCGCCGCCTGAGCCTCCGCAGGATCATATTTGGGCGCGCTCGGCGTCCAAAGATAAATCCCGGCTCCGATGACGCCTATGGATAAAAGCCCTGCCGTGATTTTCTGCCAACGTTTCATGAGGCATGGCTTTCCTGTCAGACCGAGAAAAATCAAGCGCCGTTTATGAACGAACTGCTCTACAATTTTGTTGCGTCATCTATTCCGATTACGAAAAAGACTTGGCTTAAACGCCGTAAAATATCCAATGAGCGAAAACAAAATCCCCAGGAAAAGACCGGATTTTTTCGCGCCAGGATGGACGATATTTCTAATCGTAGATTGGCGGGGATTATTTGGATTTACAAAAATCGGATAACGTCCATCTTCATTCTTGGAAATTAAAAGATCTTCGACAACGTCGTTAAGTTCAGCAAAATTGGACGTCGACTTATC
>CAZKHC010000128.1:3157-5750 GCA_964552135.1 uncultured Algimonas sp.
CCAATCGACTTGCCAGCACTTCTCGATTTGAGGAATTTTATACTTTGTCGAGGGCTAATTCGCATGCGATTGATATCCCTCACACGGCCTCTTCAATCAAGGGCCCAGCTGTTTCTATACATCTAGGCTTCAGCTTCGCTAACCTAAAAACCAAGCACCGTTTGAAAGCGACTCGTTAAACGGGTATGACGGGGTAGATATTTTTAGGAGACTTCCATGACACAGACGACAGCGGCCACGGCTCAAGCCTTGCTCGAGCAAATTCTAGGAACCGGACAAAACCTTATCAAAAAGGCAAAAACCACGGACACGGCAGAACTCACAGCCAAAGGCAAAAAGATATATAAGCAAGGCGAAAATGCCTTGGCCGAAAAACTTGGCATGGGCGATGATGAAGAATCCCGCATGAAACTACGCGTGGGATCAGCCGCTGCAGCCGGCGCATTGGCGCTGCTCTTGGGTAACCGATCCGGCCGAAAACTCGCAACATTGGGTGGCCTCGGCGGCCTCGGTTATATCGCCTATAAGGCACAACAGGCGGGAAAACTTCCGAAGTCTATGAAAGAGGCGATGGCGCTGATTAATAAGCAAGCACAGCCGAATCGCGCAGAAGCCCTGCTCGTTGCAATGGTATCTGCTGCAAAAGCGGATGGCGAAATTTCTTCGGACGAGATGGCGATGCTGGATGCACTAGAAGGGCTGGACTCTGAAGACGTTCGCACCGTCCTCGCCAATGATGCAGACCCGAAAGCTGTCGCCGCTCTCGCGAAAAATGACCAAATGGCGCTGGAAATATACGGCGCGTCCTGCCGCATTGCCAATGGCCTGAACCCACGCGAGCGTAATTATCTCGATCAGCTCGCAATGGAACTCCGCCTTGACCCTGAAGTCGCTGCCCGCGTCGAAACGGATGTTCGGACAGGTTAATGCGCCTCGCCGTCATTTTGGCGGCGGTTTTACTAACCGCCTGTGCTGCGCCGGAAACTCCTGCGCAGCATCAAAATCAACCTCACTTACCGCCGCCCGATTTGACCGCGAGCGATACCCTCAAAGCAAAACGCTATTGCGGCGTCAGAGGGACCCCAGCAGACATTTGCGATACGGGTGAGTTCTGTAGGCGTGACATGAAAGCCCAATGCGGGACATTTGATTTACCAGGTGTCTGTACACCTGTTCCCGAAGCTTGCACACAAGTTTACGATCCCGTTTGCGGCTGTGATGGCAAAACATATTCAAATGAATGTGCCGCTAACACAAACGGCGTCAGCGCCTCCCACGCGGGTGAATGTAAGCCGTGATGTGAATAGCCGTCATGCATCCGCTATATTGCGGACATGCGCGACATCCCCTAAGCCCAACCTATGTTTCATCATTTCTTTTCAGAATTACGCAGAGCGAGAGTCCCGGTCTCTATTCGCGAATATCTGACGCTACTGGAAGGCGTTGAAAAAGACGTTCCGAATGAAAGCCTCGACGGATTTTATTATCTCTCTCGCACAGCTCTCGTAAAAGACGAACGAGATCTCGATAAATTTGACCAAGTCTTCTCCCACGTCTTTCGCGGAGTAGATTATTTGGGCGATATATTCGGCAGCGACGACGCAGACATTCCGGCGGACTGGCTCAAGAAAATGGCTGAACTCCACCTTACGCCCGAAGAGATGGCGGAAATTGAAGCCCTTGGTGATTTCGATAAAATTATGGAGGCCCTCAAAGAGCGCCTCGAGAACCAAGACAAACGCCATGAAGGCGGAAATAAAAATATCGGCACAGCTGGAAAATCCCCATTTGGCGCCTACGGGTATAACCCGGAAGGCGTGCGCATTGGCCAAAAAGAAGGCCGACACGGCAAGGCCGTCAAAGTTTGGGATAAACGGGTTTTCAAAAACCTCGACGGCGACAAAGAAATCGGCACACGCAACATCAAAGTCGCCTTACGCCGCCTAAGAAAATTCGCCCGCGACGGGGCAGCGGATGAGCTAGACCTTGCCGGCACAATTAAAGGCACCGCCAAACAAGGCTGGCTAGATATAAAAATGCGACCCGAACGCCGAAATGCCGTCAAAGTTATGGCCTTTTTCGATATTGGCGGCTCTATGGATGGCCACATCAAACAGGTGGAAGAATTATTCTCCGCCGCTCGCAGTGAATTTAAACGTCTCGAATATTTCTACTTTCACAATTGCCTCTATGAACAAGTTTGGAAAGACAATGTCCGCCGCATGAGCGAGGTGACGCCAACGTGGGATGTTTTCCATAAATATGGCAGTGACCACCGCGTTGTTATGGTGGGCGACGCCGCCATGAGCCCATATGAAATTGCAATGCGCGGCGGCTCCGTTGAACATTGGAACGAAGAGGCCGGCGCGGTTTGGCTCAAACGTCTGGTCGAAATTTACCCGCATCTCGTTTGGATCAACCCAACCGAAGAAAAATATTGGGACTATTCGCAATCCACTCAGATGATCCAAGAGATCATTGGAAAGGATCGCATGTATCCGATGACCCTAACCGGCCTTGAAGCGGCCATGAAAGAACTCGCGCGTTAAGTCGCGCCCTTCCCCTTTTTATTTTTGGAGATATTTATGAAACA
>CAZKHC010000129.1:0-5722 GCA_964552135.1 uncultured Algimonas sp.
TAACTTCCGTGATCGGACGAGAACGGGTGTTTTCATCGTGGTATGGACGTAGACAGTGTTGGGTAATTTTTAAGGGTATTAATTCCCTATTAAAGGGGTCAGTCAGCAGCAATAAAATTATTATTACTTTTACTACAGTTACAGGTTACAGAAAGCACTATTTGTTTTTTAAAAGATTTGTGGCTATAAAAATAGCCGTTTTTTTCAATATCCAAACAAGCGAGCCAACTCTACTTCTTTTGTCCTTCCTTGCTTTTCTTAGGGAGCAAGACAGCATTGATGTTTGGTAAGACACCACCAGAAGCAATGGTCACTCCACTCAACAGCTTGTTCAATTCTTCGTCGTTTCGGACAGCCAATTGGAGATGTCTTGGGATGATTCTCTGTTTCTTGTTGTCTCGGGCTGCGTTTCCAGCTAACTCCAAGATTTCAGCAGATAAATATTCCAAGACAGCTGCCAAGTAAACTGGAGCTCCGGAACCGATGCGAGAAGCGTAGTGTCCTTTTCTCAAGAAACGATGAACTCTACCCACTGGAAATTGAAGTCCTGCTCTGAAAGATCGAGTCTTGGCTTTAGCCTTTGCTTTTCCACCTTTTCCACGTCCAGACATGATGAGTTTTGCAGTAAAATTTACGAAATGTGAAGCACTTTCAGTAACAAGAATAACGAATAGTTGTTCTACCAAAGAAAACACTATGTTTTTTAACTTTGCAAAAGTGGATATAAACGCTGTTTTTTCGGCCAATCAAATCGCGTCATTTAACAATGCTGTCACACTTTCGGCCAATCAGATTGCATATCGGCAAAAACGGATAGTTTTATATCCTTTTTTCTGATTAAATTGTTTTTTTTCGCCTCGGCAAAAGAGCAAGCTGGTTTTTTGTATTAAGCAACAAACTCAACAAACGCTACAAACTCATCATGTCTGACGCACCAAAAGGAGGAAAACAAGCCCCAAAAGTGGCCAAGAAAGGAGAAAAGAGAGCTGGAAAGAAAGGTGGAAAGATTGGGGGAACTGGAGAGAAGAAACGAAAGCGAAAGAGAAGAGAGAGTTACTCTACTTACATCTACAATGTTTTGAAGCAAGTCCACCCCGATGTCGGTGTTTCTTCTAAGGCCATGAGCATCATGAACTCTTTCGTCAACGATATCTTCGAACGTATCGCTTCTGAAGCTTCAAGATTAGCTCTCCAAAACAAGAAGTCCACCATCTCTTCTCGTGAGATCCAGACCGCTGTTCGTCTTTTGCTTCCAGGAGAATTGGCCAAGCACGCTGTATCCGAAGGAACCAAAGCTGTCACAAAATACACCAGCAGCAAGTAAATGCCTTATGGAAAACAAAAACGGTCTTTTTTAAGACCACATATCTTTTAAAAAACAAGCAATAAAGCTATACTCCATACATACATGATTGGAGAACTCCCCTCACCAATTATTATAAAATTTCCCCCTTCTTTACGTTTGCAAATGTAGTCCAAGTGTAACCGAAGAGATGCCCCTTTACTACGTTATTTTATAAACAAATCAGGCAGGCACAAACAAAATGTATTTCTCTAGTAAATCTTACATAGAAAACCTCTATGTATGTTTGTATATACATATATTAGAAACTATACGACGTCTTTACGTTTGTAAAAGGCCTTCTTAAATTCGAAGAACTACCTTAAATTAATATTCTATGTGTATTATTGTAAAGGGGGGTAAGACAGAGAAGCCATATAGTGTTTTTTAAGAGATGTGTGGCTATAAAAATAGCCGTTTTTTTGTCCAACAAGTTTGAATTTATCCACCGAATCCGTACAAAGTGCGACCTTGTCTTTTCAATGCATAGACGACGTCCATTGCGGTGACAGTCTTCCTCTTGGCATGCTCTGTGTAGGTTACAGCATCGCGGATAACATTCTCCAAGAAAACTTTCAAAACTCCACGAGTTTCTTCGTAAATGAGTCCAGAGATTCTCTTGACACCACCACGGCGAGCCAAACGACGGATAGCTGGCTTTGTGATACCTTGGATGTTATCACGTAAGATTTTTCTGTGACGCTTGGCGCCTCCTTTTCCAAGACCTTTTCCTCCTTTTCCTCTTCCAGTCATTTTTGCAAAGTTCTTTGTACGATAAACTCAGTACACTCAATGCTTTTCGAATTGCAGAAGGTTACTGCTTTAAAAACAAACCCTCGTTTCATATGCGGATGCTCGAGGAAGCAACCTTTTCGACCAATCACGCGAATCGCAACAAAAAATCAACAAGTCTTACTGACATTTTTGTTTCAAGTTTGACGGTTTTTCACAAACTGTGTCGTCAAAAAACAAGGTATACTCATAAAATTTGGTAAAAAGATTTTACACCAGGTGATACACATTCTAGTGAAAAAATTTTGACAAAACCTTTAAAATTGAAGAAGTTATAGTCTTTTTCCCGTCGCCAAGAAACACAGATTTCTAACTTTTTTAGCGACGGCTATAACAACACTTTTTTAAGCCAATCAGAATCGACTTCTTTCTACCAATCAGATTTCGAGAATTTGATGTAAACAAATATACGTTCTGAGCCGGCGCAACATTCAAATTTCTCATACTGACCTCAGTTAGTGAATTCGTATAGAAAAAATGGCTCGTACAAAGCAAACTGCTCGTAAATCTACCGGTGGAAAAGCTCCACGAAAACAATTGGCTACTAAGGCTGCCAGAAAGAGTGCTCCAGCAACCGGTGGCGTCAAGAAACCACACAGATACAGACCAGGTACCGTCGCTCTTCGTGAGATCAGAAGATACCAAAAATCTACTGAATTGCTCATCCGAAAGCTACCCTTCCAACGTTTGGTAAGAGAAATCGCTCAAGACTTCAAGACCGACTTACGTTTCCAAAGCTCTGCCGTGTCTGCACTCCAAGAAGCATCTGAAGCCTACCTCGTCGGACTCTTCGAAGACACCAACTTGTGTGCCATTCATGCTAAACGTGTCACCATCATGCCAAAAGATATCCAATTGGCCAGAAGAATCAGAGGAGAACGTGCCTAAATTTGTTGGACAAAAAAAAACGGCTATTTTTATAGCCACACATCTCTTAAAAAACACTATATGGCTTTTCTTTCCCTGCTCTCTGTTACTATAACTATGAGGGAGGGGGACAAATTATTCAACCTTTAACAACACCTAACTGACATTAATTTAGGAATTCAATTCGCTATTTGGAGGGGGAGAAGGGATGTTATAGGTTAAAGGAATTAAGACACGTCCGTCTAACAAAATACACAAGAACATTTCAAGGGAAACATATGAAGACATTAGGCTTATTCTCTTGTTTTTTAGAAGATTTGTGGCTATAAAAATAGCCGTTTTTGATTTAAGAACCACCAAGTACACATTTACTTCTTCTTGCTTTTGGTTTTCTTGGCCCCAGCTGTCTTTTTCTTTGCTGGTGTTGTTGCTTTCTTGGCGGCGGGTTTCTTGGCAGTGGGTTTCTTGGCGGCGGGTTTCTTGGTTTTCTTTGCACTGCCTTTGCTTTTCGTTTTTGGTGTACTTTTCTTTGTGGCGGGCTTCTTTTTTGGTGTAGTTTTCTTTGTGGTAGCGACTGATTTCTTTGCAGGTTTCTTTGCTGGGGCTTTCTTCTTTGCTGGGACAGCTACTTTTTTGGCCAATTTGAAAGATCCAGAAGCACCAGTACCTTTAGGTTGAAGAAGAAATCCACTTTTAACACCTCTCTTCAAAGCCAATTTGATATGCACCTCAGTATTATCACCAACCTTGTAGTTGGCTTTGATGTATTTGACGATGGCTTGTCTGGACGAACCATTCCTCTCTTTCAATGCTGCAATGGAAGCTGCGATCATCTCAATGTATTTTGGATGTTCAGCTGGTTTCTTTGGTGCAGCTTTCTTAGCAGGCTTAGCTTTAGCATCAGACATGATGGTGATGATAGTTTAAAAGTATTAAAACGATAAAAGTAGACGATAAAATCAGCAGTTCGACAGTAGTGTTCTCTGAATACTAACAGCTTTCAAGAAAAACCTTTTCATTTAAAACGAAAGTGTCTATTTGCGGACGTAATAGAGACTAACATTTTTTCTAAATTTAAGAGAATTGAAAAAAGTGTGTTTCTAGGTTGCGATGAAAGGCCTAAAAAACTTTTCTAAAGCTATAGTTTTTAAAAGCAACACTACGATGTTAACAAGCATACTTCAAAGTTTGTTTCAAGCGAGTTTCATGAGTGCACGACAATTTCCCGTGTAGTTATTGCGAGAAATGCACCAAAATGTTGTGTTTTTTTTCCTTTACATCGTACCTTTTGTTGTACAGATTTTTCTTTAGACGAAGGAAGATCCTAATTTTTTCATTAAAAGGTGGCCACAAGTATTATCTTGAAGACTGACTACTTTTTAATCCATTCAAAACGTCAAAACATTAGTGAAACGAGCCTTTTCTGAAGACTAAAAACACGATATTTTCGACCACGGTTTGACAAAGTAGGTAGGTAGGGATACTCTATAGAACCCTTCTTAACAGCCTCCCTGTGACTAGATGGGATTTTTAAGTAAGTTGAATATCCTTATTGAGGAATGGAACATAATATAATATATAGATAGTATCGCCTATAAAGTGTATGTATTGCGTGTGACGGTTACACTCGATCGCATCCTTGCCGTACGTAGACGCGCGTAGAAAATCATCATTAAATCACACACCCTATATCTCTGGGATTTGGTCGTTCTTTGCCCACCTCCAGCTTTCCCCTCACTCCTTTTTATAGTTAAAAGAGCTAGGACGGTTTATAGCATTATCTAAAGGGACCCCGAGAATTGTTCCGTGGGACGCAGACGCAAAATACCTTGCCTACGGACCGGACGGCCGCAACTAACTAACTGCAATAACAACGATGTTATCTGATGTACCACAAGGAAAGAGCATGAATGGAAGAGCTGGGCTCAAGACAGAGGCTGGGTACGGTATCGCTTCTCGGCCTAATGGCTAAGATCAAGTGTAGTATCTGTTCTTATCAGTTTAATATCTGATATGCCGTCCATCGTGTCGGCTCATATATTAATCTGATTTTTGGTACTCGGTCATGGGAAAAAGGTTTACCTTACCATGGCCACGGGTTGCCTCAGCGTTGCACTACAGCTGAGCGCGGCCCACTCTATTATAATAAAAATTGAAAAACCATAGAGGTGCCCTTCGTTCTCGCCCTTCCGTGCGTGTGTCAGTAGAGGGCAGCCGTGATAAACTTTGAATCAGAATGAACCACAAGAGATAAGTGAGCTGGGAGCAGAGCTCGAAAGAATGGTTCTCGGTTAGGCATACTTACCTGACGGGGAAGTAAGCTTGATCACCGAGGAGTTTCTTCCAGAGTGAGGCCCTAGCATTGCACTTCGCTTGGGCTGACCTCTGCGATTGCTACAAGTGTAGTAACTCGACCGTACAATTTCTGGTAGTGGGGGCCTGCGTCCGCGCTCGCCCCCTCCTTTACAAAAAGTGAATAAAATAATTTTGACTGGGCTGAGATGAGACTGAGATGAGAAAAGCCTACGACACCGGGAGTTCCCAGGCGGTCCCCCATCCAAGTACTATCCCGGCCCGATGCTTAACTTCCGTGATCGGACGAGAATGGGTGTTTTCATCGTGGTATCAATTTAACTTTGTTTTTGACAGAAATATTTTAGGTACATTTTATAGGGTATTCTAGTAACAAAACTTTTAACTATCTGAAAAAAGTTATATTAA
>CAZKHC010000130.1:0-5696 GCA_964552135.1 uncultured Algimonas sp.
AGGTTTGGGTCTTTGCCCATTTGAAACTGTTATAGGTGAGGGGGCCTAAGGTTTGGCGAAGAAGCGTGGTAAATACGCATTAATTTGCCGTTGCAGAAGGTTTAAACGACAGGGTTATCAATTCACTATCAAGCGTCTTTTGGAGCGCTCAAATCCGGCCCTAATTTTAGGCATAAAAAATCCGCCCCATGCTAATTGTATGAGGCGGTTTTTTCTAATCTTTGACGCGAATTAGCGGTATTGTTGTACGCGCGTTGTCCGCAAGCCAGCGATTCCGTGGCTTTCAATGGAACGCTGCCAAGACATAAACTCTTCAGCTGACAAGCCGTAACGCTCTAAAGCGCCGTCAAGCGTCAATAAGCCTCCGCGTACAGCGGCAACGACTTCAGCCTTGCGGCGGATAACCCAACGTACTGTATTGGGTTTTGGTAAATCGGCCAGAGTCAGGGGGGTGCCCTCTGGTCCAATCACTACATTTTCGCGTTTAATTTTGCGATCTAACATTCTTTTGTGCCCGTTTCCGCGTTCATCCACATGAACCTATTATTGTTATGAAACCTTTATGGCGGCAGGGTCTTAAAAACAGTTTAATTGAATCTAAAAAAAACGTTTAGATACAAGTATTTACGAAGGTTAATGGAATCGCGATTATTGTTAATAATGGTTTACACGACTCGGCACCGAATTGATTCTATTGAGTCTTTTGTGGGTCGGAATTGGATTCGGTGTATCGACTTGGAACAGAACCCTCCCTATATCGCACCGGAAACGTCCTCATTTTTTTTGAATTATATGGTTGAATCGTCGAAAAATTCGAAAAACTCGCTCGGTTTCGCCAAATCTGAGGCCGAAACGCGTGTTGTCGTCGCGATGAGCGGCGGTGTGGATAGCTCCGTTTGCGCCGCTTTGCTTGCAAAAGAGGGATATGACGTCATTGGCGTGACATTGCAGCTCTATGATCATGGGGCCGCGATTAAAAAAGCCAAGGCGTGTTGTGCTGGGCAGGACATATATGACGCCAAACGCGTCGCAGAAACACATGACTTCCCGCACTATGTTTTAGATTACGAGACGAATTTCCGTGAGCAAGTTATTGAGGACTTTGCGGATACCTATCTCAAGGGCGCAACGCCCATTCCCTGCGTGCGATGCAATCAAACCGTCAAGTTTAAAGACCTCCTCCAAGTAGCAAAAGACCTTGGGGCGGACTGCATGGCGACGGGGCATTATATCAAACGCATTGAGGGGCCAAATGGCGCGGAACTCCACCGCGCCTATGACGGCGGGAAAGATCAGTCCTATTTTCTGTTTGCAACGACGCGCGAGCAATTGGATTTTCTGCGCTTTCCATTGGGTCATATGGATAAAACGGAAACGCGGCGCCTCGCGGTTGAACTTGGTTTAAATGTCGCGGCCAAACCTGACAGTCAGGACATCTGTTTTGTCCCGACAGGAAAATATACGGACGTTATTGAAAAAATCAGGCCTGATGCAGCAAGGCCCGGCGAGATCTTACATTTGGATGGCCGCGTCTTGGGTGAACATCGCGGCGTCATGTATTACACGATCGGGCAAAGGCGGGGTTTAGGTCTTAAAGACGGCTCGGGGTCAGACCCGCTCTTCGTCGTCGCGATTGAGGCCGATACGCGCCGCGTTATTGTGGGCCCTCGCAAGGCGCTGGAACGTGATACATTATGGCTGGAGGATATGAACTGGTTGGGTGACGGCGAATTTGGCGCTCATTTGGACGGGAGGAGAATTCGCGTGAAAGTCCGCTCAACCCGCCCCCCCGCAGCTGCGCGTTTAGAACTGCGCGGCAATCAGATGGTTGTCGTGCTGGATACACCTGATGTCGGGCTCTCCCCCGGGCAAGCTTGCGTGTTTTATGAAGACCGGAATGACGCTGCGAGGACGCTAGGCGGCGGATGGATTACGAAGGCAGCGTAAGCGGTTACACTTTCTTAAAGACTGTTACGGTCGATTAACTGGCCCTTCAGAAACGTCGCCGATATAGTCAAGTTCCAACAACATTGAGGAAAACACCATGGCTGTCATGAAAACGATTGAAGTACTAAGCGAAAGCAGTGAGTCTTTTGAAGACGCAATTGAAAACGCCGTTGAGCGCACAAGTAAAACCGTGAAGAATATTCGCTCTGCATATGTCAATGAAATGTCGACATCCATTAAAGGCAAGAAAATCGATAAGTATCGCGTAAATGTGAAGATCACATTTGAGGTTGGTGCATAAACCACCCGTCTAATATCTTGAAATTATTTTCGGGGCCGCGCACGTAGAGTGAGCGGCCCTTTTTATATGCGGGCTCTTATGTGAAGTTTTGGAGATCAGAATGACGAACACCACTGTTTTCATTGTAACAGGCGTTTTGGCTGTCTTGGCCGTTATAATGTTTATGCGCAGTGGGTCGTCGCGCTCGATGACCGAACAAAAACAAGCCGATGTTAAACGTAAACGCGCGGCGTTGATTGCAAAACGAAAAGCTGAGGCCGAAGCTAAGGCGCGCCAAGAATCTCAACCCTCCGGCAAAGAATAGTGCTGGGTTGATTGCAGATAAAATGGGAGGGGCCGCTCAATGTTAATGTTCTTAGCTTTATTTGGCCTTCTAATGATTGGGGGCGGATTTTACGTGAGTTTAGATAAGAGCCGCGCTCGGAAAGAGAAATTGGCGAAAATTCAACGTGAACTCGCCCGCCGCGAAGCGGCTGAAAAATCGCGAGAGGCGCAATCCAGCGAAACTTTGAATGAATAAGTGCGGTCTTTGATGACACGCTTGCTAGTATTTTCGTAAGCTGTGCCGTAAAGTATTGCGAACATTTTGAAAGGCTTTTCCATGTCCGAAAACTCCGTTGTTATTGTGGGTCTCGCTAGAACCCCTATGGGCGCATTCCAAGGGGCGTTTTCGTCTGTGACAGCGCCGCAGCTCGGCTCTGCGGCGATTAAAGCCGCAATGGCGGAAGCCAAAGTTGATACGGCGAACGTCGACCAAGTTGTGATGGGCTGCGTGCTCGCCGCGGGACAAGGGCAAGCGCCCGCGCGCCAAGCTGCGCTCGGCGCTGACCTTCCGCTTTCGACCGAGACAACCACCATCAATAAAATGTGCGGCTCTGGCATGCAGGCCGCGATTATGGCGCATGACGCCATCAAAGCAGGCTCTATCGATGTCGCCGTTGCGGGCGGCATGGAAAGCATGACCAATGCGCCTTTTATCCTGCCAAAGGCGCGCGCTGGGATGCGGATGGGAAATCAACAGGTCATCGACTCTATGATGCATGACGGATTGACCGATGCCTATGAAGGCGGGGCAATGGGCGTCTTTGCCGATCAAATTGCGTCGGAGTATCAATTTACCCGCGAGCAGCAGGATGCCTATGCCATAGAATCTGTCCGCCGCGCACAGGCGGCCGAAGCGGACGGCAAGTTTGACCGCGAACTCACGCCTGTCACAGTGAAAGGCCGTAAGGGTGATACCATTGTCGAAAAAGACGAAGGTCCGTCCAATGCTCGCCCAGAGAAAATACCGACCCTGCGCGCTGTCTTTACCAAGGACGGAACGGTCACAGCGGCGAATGCCAGCTCTATTAATGACGGCGCAGCGGCGCTCGTCCTCATGCGCCGCTCGGACGCGGAAAAGGGACAGCATAAAATCCTAGCTGAAATTGTCTCTCACGCGGCTCACGCCCATGAGCCTGCGAAATTCACAACGGCCCCCGTCAACGCGATGAAGAAAGCCCTCAAGAAAGCCGGCTGGACAGCCGCAGATGTGGACCTCTGGGAAATCAACGAAGCCTTCGCCGTCGTCCCCATGATCGCCATGCAGGAGCTCGGCCTCGACCACGGCAAAGTCAATGTAAATGGCGGCGGCTGCGTGCTCGGTCACCCCATCGGCGCATCAGGCGCGCGGATTATGGCGACGCTGATTGCAGAAATGGAAAAGCAGGATGCGAAGACAGGGATGGCGAGTTTATGTATTGGCGGCGGCGAGGCGACGGCGGTTTGTTTGCGGCGGGATTAGGTTTGGCTGGACGAATGTCTGCTTTTCCCCTAGCGCTTTGCCCAAAACTTAGGAGCGGACATGAGGATTAGAAACAGCAAACCTATTGCGGCCATAAGACAGATTTATCGGTTCAATGACAGCAGGCTTGGTTTTATTTTTTAACCAAAATCACTCTGTCGTCTACGAGAACAAGTTGGACTTGATCTTTGTTGTTCAAATCGGGAACAATTCTAACGACATGATCCATATTCATCTGAAATTTGGTGCCTTGCGCATCGGTATAAGTTTGAAAATCGGCCATGGTGTTTCCTTATGTAGCAGACTGTCAAAATGATATATTTTGCAGCTGTCCAACATGATGCCTGATAGGCCTTTTCTATTCATTAACACGAACAAGCTGGGGCATGAGTCGTTTTAGCAATGCTCACTAGATACGTTTATAGTAATTTACACAAATTCCGCGTAAAGCGTCCAAATGGATGAGGGTGAATTGAAATCAAATAGGGCCGAGTTCACTAAATTTGATGAACACTTTGAACAAACGCTTAGGCCTTCTTTGATGGATATTGAAGGTGAACGAAAGAAGCGGTTCACGATTGGCCTCTTACTTACAATTGCTCTTATACCTATTGGCCTGTTTCTATCTTGGCATCTTTTTGGTCTGGCGGAAGATAGTCGCAGGAGTGGCCGTATTCTCATCTTAGCCGGTATTCTTCCCTTCGTGCTTCCAATGTGTGGATATACTCTGGCAATGTTCCCACTACGGAGGAAAATGAAACGTCATTTAACCAACGACATGAGCGAGTATCTCGGTTGGCAGCACTCGAGACCCAAAAATATTTCAAAAGATAAACACAGTAAAGCGCTCGCGAAAACCCTATATGAATTTGGGGTTATCCCTAAACATCATATTGTACAGACAGACGATATCTTGCATGGTTTTCACGAACGATGGGCGTTTGGTCTGCGTGAAATGACATTGTCCAAGCATAGTCTTTCGAGCTACCATGGTCCGCTTGTCGTCTTTAAAGGGCTTGTTCTGAGCTTTGCTGTCGAAAAACGAATTGAAGGCGAAGCCGTCATCACTCGCTCACGATACAAAGGTCATCCGCGAAAAAGACCCGCGATACGACACGAAGGTATTATCAACAGCCCAGATGGCAATATCACAATCAGAGCGTCCAATGAACGTATAATCAGAACACTGATGTGCCAGAGATTTCAAAGAGCGTTGATTGAATTTGATTCAAAAATGCCAGGTACGGAATTATCCTGCGTCGTGTATAATAATGAACTGCACATTCCAATGACAAATGACAATCTGTTTGAAGTGGATTGGCTCTTCGATTCCATGGAGAGTAAAATCCGGGTCCAGAAGATGCTTGATGAATTTAGTTATGTTCTAGAACTCTTGGACGTTTTCCTGAAACCTCGCAGGTGTAAACAGACAGGGGTGACGCAGGTACCCGAGTTTAGATATTTACGTTAATGTCAGCGTTTGCGGACATTAGGATTAATCACTTTTACGCCGTCCCAAACTTAATCCCCGTTTCGCGCCCACGCATTTCAGAATAATTCGGCGCTTATTCACCCGCTTATAAAAAATCCAAAAAGCTCGTTCCCCGCTTTGGGTTTTATCCCGCATATTTACTGGGTTCTCTCAGACGTTTGGGAGGCGTAACC
>CAZKHC010000131.1:0-3800 GCA_964552135.1 uncultured Algimonas sp.
GGCTGCCGCGCCGCGATTGCAATTACAGCGAAGGTTTAAAACGGCTTTTAGTTTTCGCTATTGTCTAATTTAATCAAATCAAAGTGGTAGCTCGCTGCAGCCCATAAATATTCTAAATCATACTCGCTATCATTCCCTATTTGACTTTCAGGCCTTTCGACAGTTCCTCTAACGCGAAGATAACCGCGACACAGGTCATGCGGATGATAACAATAAGCATGTTTTTCGCTGCTTGGCCGAAATTGGATTTTTCCGTATTTTGATAAAATAGCGCTCAAGACTGGAGTTTGAACCGTCTGCCAGTAATTTTTCTCTTGCTCTCTAATTAAGTTAAGTATTTTGCGATTATAATCCAAGCCGCCCTCCAAGGTGGACCGATCAATATTATCTAAGATTTGAGGAAGGCCTTGGCGTTTCGAGGCTTGATCGATAAAGTTCTTAAGCTGATGTTCTGTCTTTGGGAAATTATGCAATATGATTTCCGAGTTAAATCCGCCCTTGATGTTCGGCATGAAGGTTTCGATTTCATCATCAAATCTCGTCAAGTCCGGCCATAAATTCTTTAAATCCCCATTGCACTCATCACCTTTTTTAGCGTTGAAATTTGGATTTTCTTGGAATTTAAATGACAGATAAGGCTCATAACTCAGGTTCAAAATATCAGCTGATGCTTTGTCATAGCTATGAGAATATGCCGCAATCATAATGGGACAATTCAAAGGCGCCCGCACTGGCTCCGCTTGAACAGCAGCGTCTTGAACAGCATTAGTTTTAGCGACCGCCTCAGCACTCTGAGGCTTTGCACTTTCCGCATCAGAGGCTGAACATCCCGCTATAAACAAGCCGCTCGCCATAATCGCAAATTTCACAAAATCTCTTATCACGACAAAGAGCATAGGTGAGTCCAGCTTAGGCTGTCGACCTTTTTCAAGATAACATTTTCCAAAAACCTTTGACTCTCATCACTGGCTTGGACAGTCTCCGAAAAAAGGGAGAGACGCTAAATGTCCAAATTTATGAAATATGCAAGCTGGGCGATTGCCTTATTTATCACCGTCATTTTTGTCGATAGTCTCAAGTTCAAATTCACAGGCCATCCTACACCGGAACATATATTCACGACACTCAAGGACTGGTCCGGTATCGGATTATTTTATCCTGCAGGGCCATGGCTCGTCGGTGCAGGCGAATTCGCGGCAAGCCTTTTGGTACTGGTTTTTCCTGCAATTTTTACCCTGACGAAATCGCCGCGTAACGCTGCGCGGAGCCAGTTCCTCGGCGCATTAATCGCTTTTGGCGTCATGAGCGGCGCTATCATTTTCCATCTCTTCACGCCGCTGGGTATAAGCACGCCCACAGAATGGAGCGCAGATGGAAAGACAATTGCCGCGGAAGGTAACTTGCTATTTTTTATGGCCTGTTTGGTCTGGGCAGGGTCGCTCTTGCTCTTGATTTGGCGCGGCGGCCAAATGAAAGGCGGCACGCGCTTTTAAGGCCGGTCGTTATTTGAGGCGCACATTCGTTTTGACGCGCATGGTCCCGCTTTGGACAATCGTTCGCACGTCACTACAGCCGCGTTTCGTAAAGCGCTGACGCCGCGAACGAACCTTACGCGCGCCGGCATCCCCTATTAAACTCGACATAGCGCCAAACCCGCCTCCAATTGCGTCCATATGACGACCTGCACCGCCGCTGGCGACAAAAGCGAGCGCTTGGCCTTTCGTTTCAATATTTCTCATTTGCTCAAAATGTTTCTTCGCTTTCTCAGCTTGCACGTCTTGTTGGACGGCGACCTTAGCCGCTTTTACAGCCTTCGCTTCGTCCTGAATCGCCGTTAGCTTTTCATATTGAGCTTTGTTTTGGCGTATATAAAAGGCGCGCAAATCTACCTCGCCGCAGGTTGATAAAGCCCAAGTGGCTCTATCATATTTTAGCGTTTCCATATCGAGCGGGCTGAAATTATGCGCCTTGGCATCCACGCGGCCAAGAAATTCCTGCGCGTTTAAGGACCTGCGAGCAAAATCATCCCGAAGCTTCTTCGCAGCGGCCGCCTCTGGTGACGGCGTTCTTCCGAAACTTATCGGCTGATTTGGATCAATCAATCCGTCCGCATTCTTGGGTGCATTCATCAGCGCATAAAGCGGATTTTCTGCGCGGCGTTTGGCGTCCATATCCAGCTCTGCTTGCTTAATAGCCGCAACATTTTTTCCGCGGAATTCCATAATCGGCTTATAAGTTAGGCCCGCCGCCACGGCGATGACAGGAATAGCCAGTACGAGCGCATAAAAGCCCGTATTGCTTTTTGCCCCATCGTTCGAATTTTGCACGGCCCCCGCATTGCGGAAATCTCGAATATTTTGATTGCTCATGTTGCGCGCCCCCTGCCCAGTAACTTAGCAAAAAGAGGGAAAGGCAAGGTTTCGAAACAAGGTTAGCGGGCGGTTAATCCCGCCCTAATTTTGTCTATGAGTTTTTCGCCTCAAGCCAAGCTTTATAACGTTTGGTCAGCTTACCCGTTTTCATCTGCTGCCCGATGAGAGCGAATAAACCGTTTTGTTTGCCTTTCAGCGGAAGGCCGTCACCAATGCGGTAAAGCTGCTGCTTTGTCATTGCCATCCCGGCCAAAGCCCCCATCGCCTTATTTTTCCAATTTACGCGAGAAATTTGAATGACCGGCGATTTATTCGCCTGCCAATCGGCAACAAGCCCGGGATTAAAAGCAAAGGCCCGCGCAATGCCGACCATATCTACGCCGGCCTCATTTAAGGCCATTTCGGCCGTTGCGCGTTTTGTGACGCCTCCTGTGACCATGAGCGGCATATTTGCAGTTTCGGAAATCCTCTTAGCGAAATCAAAGAAGAACAATTCTCGCTTTTCGGTGGAGCTTTCCACTCGTCCATCTTCGGATTGGCCCATCATCGCTGCGCTCTCATAGCTACCGCCCGAAATCTCGACAAAATCCACGGCTTCGGCATTGAGCCAATCTACGACCTGTTCCGAGTCGGCAATATCAAATCCGCCGCGCTGGAAATCGGCGCTATTAAGTTTAACGCCGACAATGAAATCCGAATTTACGCGGTCGCGTATGGCGCGAATAATTTCTAGCAAAAAGCGCGCGCGGTTCTCAAGCGGTCCGCCCCATGCATCACTGCGTAGATTGGTCAGGGGCGAGAGGAATTGCGCCGCAAGATAACCATGTGCAGCGTGGACTTGGACGCCGTCAAACCCTGCCGCCTGCGCCGAAAGCGCCGTCTCCGCAAAGCGGCGAATAAGGCCGCGAATTTCATCCTCGCTAAGCGCGCGCGCCGGTCCAAACATTTTATCCGCTGGGCCTTCCATTGTGACTTTGGTGGCAGATGCCGACACGGGTTCGGTGCCCATATTGGCATAGACCTGCCGCCCGGGATGGGAGATTTGCATAACAAATTTCGACCCGCCCGCTTGGCCTGCTTTCGCCCAAGTCTCGAACTGGGCGCGAAGCGCGGAATCTTCTAGCGTGCCGGCTTCTAAAACGACCCCGCCGGGCCCTGTCATCGCGGTCGGATCGACCATGACATTGCCCGATAAAATCATGCCCGGTCCAGCGTCGGCCGCCGCCGCCGCGTTAGACCATGCCGTGTAGAGGTTTATTAGCGCGGCGCCCGGTACCTGCCCGTCCTCAGCCATATTCTCCTCCATCGCGGCTTTGCACAATCGGTTCTGAACCGTTACGCCATTGGGCAGAGTGAGCGGGGTAAAGAGCGGTGAGGACATAGATTGCAATTTCTGATTTATGAAGTTTTATGTTATAGAGCATCCAT
>CAZKHC010000131.1:3900-5676 GCA_964552135.1 uncultured Algimonas sp.
ATTCACCCGCCGCATCGTCAAATTAATCCGTCCTCCGTTTGGCACCAGAGCGCTTTCGCCGTAATAGACTTTGCTGACGCTATGATAGCATTGCCGCGACAGGCCGGCCATAACGACGACATCCCCGCTCATGAGTTTAATCCCGTGCGTTGGGCCGCCGCGTTTGGGGCCGCCGATGCGAAACATCGCCGGGTCGCCGAGACTGACGGACACCACAGGCGCATTCACGGCCAGCTCATCATTGTCGACATGCGCGCCCATTTTTGACCCCTCCCGATACCAGTTAATCAAGCAGGCTTCGGGGAGGTCCGGCCAATCGGTGACATCTCGCCAAAGCCGCGTCAGTAAATCCGGCAATGGCGGCCATGGCGCGCCGGTTTTGGGATGAGCGGCTTCATAGCGGTATCCGCTCTCGCGGTCTGTCACCCAGCCCAGTGTTCCAAAATTGCTCATGACAACAGAGAGCGGCGCGCCCGTTCGCGGCATTGTCGGCTGAAAAAACGGCGCTGTTTGCGCCCCTGCTTTCACGCAAGTGATTAATTCGGCTTGCTCCTCCGCGTTAAAATAAAGCGGATAATGCGCAAAACCTTTTGGCGGATTTGTTTTTGCTTGGGCCATCACTGGAAAACCTATGACAGATTTGTCACCTGCATGTCCAAACGTTCTGTGCTTTAACTCAAGCCATGCGTTTATTTTCTATTGCTGCCATCGGTATAAGTCTCGCCGCCTGCGGGCCCAATTCAGCAGAAGGAAAGTCAGCGCAAAATAACGCCCAGCCCGACCCCACTGGATCAAATTGGGAGTGGCCCGCCCAAGATAAACCCGCGCCGATTTCCGAAACCGCAAAACCGCTCGTCGCGGCCGCGCGTAAACGGCTGGACGCCTTCGTCGTGTATAATGGTGAATATGTCCGTTTAAATTACCCCGGCGGAGACGTCCCGCCCATGCAGGGCGTCTGTACAGATGTGGTCATCCGGTCATTGCGAAAGGCCTATAATTTTGATCTGCAGGTTGCCGTGCATGAAGATATGAAAGATAATTTCAGTCTTTATCCGACGACATGGGGACACACAGGCCCGGATAAGAATATCGACCATCGCCGCGTGCCTAATCTCGAAGTCTGGTTTACCCGCGCAGGTTACGCTCTGCCGAAAAGTAAAAAAGCCGCCGATTATCTCCCTGGCGATATTGTGGCGTGGCGGCTCGACGCGGGCTCAGGCCGAGGCGGCCCGCCGCATATCGGGATTATTTCCGAACGAATCAGCCTCGAAGGCAACCCCCTCGTCATCCATAATGTCGGCGGCGGTCCCGAAGAAAGCGACATGTTGTTTTTGCACACAATCACCGGGCATTACCGATTAAAGGGTGCCAAATTTCGTCCCTAACGCCTCGGCTCTTGTAAAAAACCTCACCTACACCCTTGCGAGTCTGCGATGCCCCCCCATATCGGGCGGGATAGGGGTTTTAGCGCCTGATTTCCGCTGCGCGAAAACACCTCAACTTTATTGGATATGCAGGTGCCGCAATCGGGCCTGCCTCAGAATTTGGAGCATGATACATGTCTAAAGTGATCGGTATCGACCTCGGCACCACGAACTCTTGTGTGGCTGTGATGGACGGCGACAAGCCAAAAGTGATTGAAAATGCGGAAGGCCAGCGCACCACGCCGTCTGTTGTGGCCTTTACCGAAGACGGCGAGCGCCTCATCGGAACGCCCGCTAAACGCCAAGCCGTGACCAACCCAGAACATACGTATTTTGCAGTGAAACGCCTCAT
>CAZKHC010000132.1:0-5502 GCA_964552135.1 uncultured Algimonas sp.
ACATGGGCGGGGGATAGGCGGGGAGGCCGCGCGGGGCAAGCGCGAAGGTGAGGGGCCGGTGGTATTTGGTGAGGCTAGCCAATGTCCCTAGTGGGTATATGGATATTGGCGAGTGACGTTATTGGAGCGAGTTTAGGACGCACGTTTATGTAACCACGGTAGAAATAACAAACAATCGAATTGCTTTTAAGTTGAAAACTATTGGCCATCCATTCCCTGGACACCGTGAGTTTTCAGTAACTCATCCCAATATTCATTGGCAATAATCCGCGTCCTCCGGATTAGCATCGGAATGTCAGCGGCTTCTCTTACATTAAATTCGTACTGGATTTGCGGCTTCCCGTTGATTGGATTAATTCGAGCGGTACATTTGTAACTTACAATTTGTATGCAGTTGGTAAAATTTGGAATTACTATACCGCTTGATTCATCTTTAGAAAAATCTCTTAATGTGAAAAGCATATGTTTAGGCCTTTCATTTTGCGTTTTCGATTTACGCCATTCCTCTTTAATAACCTCAAACTCTTCAATCTTGCGAATAGAGCCTGGATTCGGATCCCTTACAGAATACTTATAATCTGAGGCGTCTCTAAAGGTCAGGGTGAACTCAGGTTTGATGAAGTCACATCGAAATGATTTTTCATTTTCCACAGGTAAACATTCCTCTGGAGTGTTTCTTGAGTTTTTAGATTCAGAGGAATGAGGGAAGTCAGAAAGAGGGTAATAACCAGATTTATATCCTCCAATAATTAAACGATTAGTTTGAATAGGTCCGTCCAGCATTTTTGTTTTCAATCTTTCAAAGCCAAAATAGCCGAAATTAACATCCCTTCGAACGGGTAATGCCAGAAGGTTGTCGCCGACGTTAACAAGTACTTTCGTGTTTTTGAAGAAATTCATTTCTGATTTTCTTCTCATTTCTGATTGCCTTCTCATTTCTTGTGAAGCTAATTTTCTTTCCGACTTTCTTTTTATTTCTGGGTGTAAAACACTAGTATAGAAAAGTAAGACGGGTCCCAAAATCACTATCGTCATCAAGGTATAATTTATGAGGGAGAAAAGTTTTACGTCTTTCGGCTGAAACAGTTTTGCGAACCAACCAATTACGAAGCCCAAGGCAGGAAGTGCAATTATTCCACCAAACATGCCGATAAAAGCAATGCCAGCTCCAGCAAAAGCAGCCCCCGCTCCAGCATGACTTAAACCGTCTAACAGACTCGCCATAAATGAAAAATAGAGAAGGACTATGATTACGCAAAAGATTCCATTGCGTTTTAAAGTCTCGCTTCTAGCTGATAGAGCCAGCAAAACGCCAACGCCATATAACATTAATGCTATTACGAACAATTTTTCCATATAGTCATATCTAAAACGTTAAAGGAAAATTTAATAGGGTCATTGTTGAAATTGAATGACTGGCAAATGTCCCGTATTGAGTATTGGCGGAAAACTCTGAGCGTCTTTCTTTGGTGCGGTTTCAATCGCTCTGCGAATCTCCGCTCTTTGAGGAAAAGCGGGCGTATCGATTGTGGAAAATTTCAAAAACCCAACAAACTTCCCATTTCTTTCCTCGAAAAGAGCCTCTAGCCCTTAAATAATACACCTCGTAAAAAATCCTTTTATCCGAACGGCTTAGCTGGTGTAATTCCTGAAGTTTAAGTCCCTCAAATTGGGCCTTTTTTACCCATTTTGAGGGGCTTTATTCGGTATGATTTATCAGGAAATACACTGTTCGGCGCTCCACTGTATTTGACGCCCCACGTCAAATACGGGCGTTGCGCGTCCATCAAATACAATAGATGCATCCACGCACCCCCAAACCTATGTCATTTTAAAGCTGTCTTTTCACTTGGGGCGGTCATGTGCACGTTGACCTGATCGGTGAAAAGCGGCGCTTGTCGTTGGGTGATGCTGGAGTAACGTCAGCTGAACTGGGCGGCCTATCGCGAGCTGTTTACCCCTCGACTGGGTAGCTCGGCCGGTAGCGGAAAAAGGCGTCGTCGCGAGGGACCTTCCGGTCCGACAAACTGGCTGGTCTTAATGTTGGGACGGCTCGAAAACACTATTTTATTTCCGGTTCCGCCGGAGCCATGACCATCCTCGCGAACATCCCTTTCAACACCGAGATAAAGAGACAGAGACAAGACAGAAACCAAGGAACACATCGCAGAGCTTTACATCCCCTTCGGTCCTTGTAACCAAGCGGGCGATGACTGTTCTTTCCGACACTCAATTCGAATCCGCTAAAGCGGCGGCATCCGCCTTACGCGATGCGTCAAAGGGTATGCGCGTGCTGAGTTCTTTGAAATGGGACCGCGCGATGCGGGAGCCATTTTTGAAACATGGCAAATTGCCAGCGCCTGACTATGCGCCCGTCGACACCACAAAGCCGCGCGAAGCGATTGCCTTTGCGCGGGAGAAAATCCATGGAAAATATCAAGCCGACCATATTGTTATGGAATGGCTTGAACGGCTTTGCGGTCAATTAATGTCCACGGCGAACATAATAGATACGCGCGGCAATGGGTTTTGAAGAAACGGCCAGTCATAAATGGCCCACTTGGAACCATCGGTCGGCTCTCGTTTCTAAAGCCCCGGCACAGGTTCTGGTGTCCAGTGCATTTCGCGAATGCGATTTGCACAACCTAACGGCTCAGACCCACCGTCTCCCAAACCAGTCAATGCAATATGCAAAGTGTTCAAGTCTTGTTGCCAATAATGGAACAAGGTGACGTCCTGCCTAGTCCCATGTTTGAAAGAACGTGATGACTGTATCACAGGCTCTGAAGCCCAAAGACCTACACTCGCTGATTGCTGCCAACTCTCAAAAGTGGATTTAAATTCCATTCGATTTATAAATTTGAAGTTTGAATATATATAGCCAGATATGATATCAATTTAATATGACCAATACCAATTCAGCTGTAAAAACTTTTTGCAGAATTTGTGAAGCGCATTGCGGGTTAGAAGCAATCGTGGATTCCAATGGTGAGGTTTCGATTAAACCCGACAAGTCTCATCCTACGACGCAAGGCTATGTTTGTATCAAGGGTATGTCGCTTGGTTCGCTTCATATGGACCCAGACCGGGTGAACTACCCAATGAAAAAAGTCGAAAATGAATGGGTTCGTATAAGCTGGAAGCAGGCAATCTCGGAGATCGGCACAAAAACAAGAGCCTTGAAAAAGAAACATGGCAACCGGTGCTTGGGCATGTATGCAGGTAATCCAACTTTTTTTAATTATAAAAGCATTTTAGTCGCCCATGAATTCATTCATGCGCTTGGGTCCCCAAATCTGTTTTCCTCCCACTCTATCGATGTAAATAACAAGCTTTATGTTCGAATGAAAATGTATGGCAGCAGCGTCGTTACGCGCGTGCCAGACCTTAAAAGAACCAATTTCCTCATGTGCCTTGGTACAAATCCGGTGGTTAGCCAGATGAGCGTATTTAACGTGGCCAATGCCGTTGGTAAACTTCAGGACATAGAAAAGCGCGGCGGTAAAGTGATTATGCTTGATCCCCGCCGAACAGAAACAGTCGATAAGGTTGGGGATCATGTTTTCATTCGGCCAGGTACAGATGTTTATCTGCTTTTGGCCTTGCTTAATATTTTAGTTAAAACGCGCAAACCCAATCCTGCTGATTATGACGATATAGCCAAAAACCTGGAACCGTGCCTTGAGTTAGCGCGCAATTGGACACCCGCCAAAGCTGCCAAATTAACAGGCATTTCTGAAGCCGAAATTCAGGACATTGCACAAGACTTTATGCAAGCAGATGGGGCGGCTATTTACATGTCAACCGGTGTGAATATGGGGCCATTTGGGGCACATGCCTTCTGGATTGCGGAATGTCTTTTATTCTTAAGCGGTAATCTCGATCGAAAGGGCGGGGTGTTATTTGGCGACGGCCCATTTGATACATTGGCTTTGGCGCAAGAATTGGGCTTGGGACAAGAAGATGAATATGCGACCTTAAAACATGGTATGAAAAAAGTTGCAGGATGTTTTCCGTCAAATGTGCTTGCAGACGAAATCCTGATCGACCATCCCGAGCATATCAGAGCATTATTCGTTACATCTGGAAATCCTATTCACGCTATACCGGGTCGTGATTTGGAAGCCGCGATGGACGCCTTGGAATTAGTCGTCTGCGTTGATATCTACCAAAGCGACACAGCAGAATTTGCCGACTATATCTTACCGGCGACAGACATGCTAGAACGCTCTGACATTCCGATGGGATGGCTTACAAACCAAGCTGAACCACATTTGCAATATACAAAAGCCGTCGTTCCGCCTAAGTATGAACGGCGGGAAGAATGGGATATTTTTCAACAATTGGCTGTCGCTTGTGGCGCAAGGGCGCTTAAAAATGGAGCCTGTAATAATTTAGCCCACATCAATCATTGGCTGGGTAAAATCCCCTTTGGTGATTTGCGTATAACACCAGACAAAATTTTGAAAAAACTTATCAATGATGGCGGTATTGTCTCATTCAATGACCTTCTTGAAAATCCGCAAGGTGTTGCCATGCCCGATTATAAGGAAAATCACTTTATCGGAAAAAAGGTTCTTACAGAGGACGGGAAAGTGGATTTCGGACCATCAGCACTTCTGGACGATTTGCATCGACTGGACGAAGAAGCGGCGCGCCTGCTAAGCAAAGATGGTCTTTTGCTTATCGGAAAGAGAGACCGTCGAACCCATAATAGTTGGATGCATAATGTACCGCGCATCAATCATCCGGATACTAACCCTGTGATAATGCACCCTGATGATGCCCGTTCCAGAAATATTGGAGAAGGCGACCATGTCAGCTTATCAGGTTCGCAAGGCGGTCAAATAAACCTACCTGTCCTCATTAGCGATGAAGTGATGCCAGGCGTTATCGTCGTACCACACGGCTGGGGCCAAAAAACGAAAGCTCAAAGAAAAACCTTTGCCATGAAGGGCGAAAATATTAATGACATCATTCCGAGCGGAGCCAATCACATGGATAGGGTTTCTGGACAAGCAATTATGCTGGCCCACAAAATTGATGTTCAACGAATTTCGGGTGAAGTATCTGGCTAGGTTATCAATGATTTTTACGTCTATTTTTGCTAAGGTAGCAGACATTAAACGAGAGTCGAAAAATCACTTCATCATTGCTGCTCAGGTGGGGCGGGATACGCCTCAAAAAAGGCCTCCGGTGGTCGAGTCATTATGGCGCTAAAATGACCTCAAAAATTCGGCCTGTACGGAAAATCTACAAGCTCGATAAAAAGCTCATCAGGAAGTTTAAACCCAGAATAACTGCGAAAATCAATCCTGCCATCGCCAAGCTTAACGCACCGCTTCTTAGCTTTGAAACAGACCCGTTATTGCGGAAAAACCAAAAATACATCCAGAAGATCGTTCCCAATGTCGGGAAAATAACGATCTTATATAACAACGAGGCGAATTTATAACTTCCCGTCGAAAGCTGTATTAAGTCGGCAACAGCGGTGACTAAAAT
>CAZKHC010000133.1:0-5487 GCA_964552135.1 uncultured Algimonas sp.
GGCTGAACTTTGTCCATTGGATCAAATGTTGGAATGTCTGGTTCTGACTTTCCGCACCCGCTAAGAATTACCGTACTGATAAGCGCCAAAGAAAGCGCGTTCGCTCGCAATTTTGTCATTATGAATGCCCCTGTTTGATAGGCATCCTATAAGGATAAATTTAAGATGACGTTATTTAGAGTGATTTTGACTTCCTGTATTTAGAGACAAGGCATGTAAGGATTATGAAAAAGACTTATTTCAAGCGATTTGCAGTTTTTGCAGCTGCTACCGCCGCGTTGGCTGCTTGTGCACCGGTCACAATCCTCAACGGGATTACGCCGTCATCTACCTTTGAGAAGTCCAAGAATGTTTCTTACGGCGAAGCGGAATTTGAGGCACTAGATATTTATCGCTCGGAAAAACCTAAGGCAGGTGCGCCTGTTCTTGTTTTTATCCATGGCGGATCTTGGGATAGCGGGTCTAAAGGGATTTATAAATTCTTAGCAGAAGGCTTTACCCGTTCAGGATATGACATTGTTGTTCCCAATTATCGTCTCTATCCAGATGCGAAATTCCCGAATTTCTTGCAAGATAATGCCAAGGCCGTTGCGCATACAAAGGCGTCTTTTCCGGATCGGCAGATTGTTTTGATAGGTCATTCGGCAGGCGCCTATAATGTTCTGATGTTAGGCCTACGGGACGAGTATTTAGCGGGCGCAGGTGTCGACCGCTGCGCCGCGATTGCGGGTGTTGTTGGCCTCGCGGCTCCGGTTGGGATTATCCCACTTGAGAGTGAGCGGCTTATCGAGATTTTCCCGGACCGATTTACGGGGCAAGATGCGGTTTTAAATAATGTTTCGGGGCCGTCTCCCGCTCTGTTTTTGGGGCACGGCGAAAAAGATACAACCGTATATCCTATAAATTCGACCACCTTGGCGGAGAAGGTAACGGCGCGCGGCGGGAGTGCCATCGCCAAAGTTTACCCGGGGCAAAACCACATTGATGTTGTAAAAGTCATATCGCGCCACTTCGACGAGGATACGACTTTGAAAGCGGATATTGAAAATTTTATTGAAGGCTTATCGTCTCAAGGAAATTTTTGCCGTTAACGATGTTTGGAAACGGATTAGTAGTTATAGTCCTGTAAAGACTCCAGTATAAGAGGGGGCTCATATGACACGAACTGCAACAAGTTTCGGTAAACGAAAAAGTAGTTTGCCACATTATAGATCTGGCACAATTTCTGAAACGAATTCTCACGCGCAAGCCATTGCGACGCGATTCCAACAACAACCGACGAAACCGGTTATGGCCGCGGCGCCAGCTCCGGCTCAATCTGCTCCGCAATTATCTTATCACCGCGGTGCAGTGAATGTGGACGGCTTAAAACCTGCCGTCATGATGAGGTTTGTGTCAGCTTTGATTGATTTTACGATCCTTATCTTCCTGTCATTTATTGTAGGGATCGTGTGTGGGCTATTTGGGGCAACTTTATCTGGAGACAGCGCATCAGCTCAGGTTCTAAGTAGCGGGGCACTGGTCTTCACTTTATTTATACTCTGGTTTGGCTACGGCCTCATCAGCGAATGTTCTGCCTGGCAGGGGACGCCAGGTAAGAAATTGACGGGAATTGTGGTGACCGATATGTCCGGTCAACGCATCGGATTTGGACGCGCGCTTGGTCGGGCCTTTGGAAAAATTCTATCGTCACTTATCCCGTTTTACATTCCTTATATCATGGTGGGGTTCACAAACCGAAACCAAACTTTGCATGATATGATGGCTGGCACACTTGTGTTCCGCCGGCAAGATTTGGAAAATTCAACAAGTCTCATTTTCGATTAGAGTTGGACTTCAAAGAAAATAATTTAAAATAAGGGCCTTCGATTCTGTCGAGGGCCTTTTTGTATTGCAAAGATAATAGAGAAAATTGAAGCGCGTTTAAGCCAAACCGTTTACGCGCGCAAATGTACGCCCGATGGTGTTTATTTCAGAGCTGACGTCTTCGGAAAAGATCTCGGTCAGCGTGTTCCCGGTCAAGTTAAATGCGAAATCTTCTGATGCTGCGTTTCGAAACCCCATCGACCAGTTCGGGAATTCGCGTTTTGTTGCCATACGTTGGATAAGAATGAGCGGGTTTGTGACCCGCGTATCACGCGTAATACGGTCATATAAATCCTGAACGATTTTGCGTTCGCCTTCTAGCACTTGCAGGACTGACCCATCCTGAAAGAGTAAAATTCCGGTTATTCCCACTTCTAAATTATGCTTGCGAGAATTCTCAGCAATTACCCGCAGTTCCTCACAGCCCGTATTGGCTGTCAAAGCACATGTATAGATAAGCTGAAAAATCACGTCATAGAGCCCTTTTATTCTGTGGTCCCACAACCATAGGGCTATATACTGTCAGAGGGTTTAGAATAAGTTACAATCTGTTGGTAAAATAAAAAACTCGCGATAATATTCTTTCAATTCTGTCATTATGTCGCAGTTGCCTTCAAATTGCCCTTAATTTTTGATAGGCTGACGTATGAGATCCTTTAGCTTTTTCATACTCTTTGGCCTCTTCGGAGGAACATTAGCGGCCTGCGAGCAGGCAAGTGCGTGCTCAGAAGTTATATTTGAAGATCGACCATTTACACTCTGCAAGGCGGATGCCGGCGCAGATATGCGCCTTTTCCTGAAAGATAAAACAGGCGGTGTTTATGGAAATTTTGATGATGTTAGAGCAGAGTTAAAGACAGCGGATAAGACACTTCTCTTTGCGATGAATGGCGGGATGTATCACGCGAACCGAGACCCTGTGGGTTTATATATTGAGAAGGGGGTCGAGTTTTCGAAACTGAATACAAATCCGGGGCCAGGAAATTTTCATCTCTTACCGAATGGCGTGTTTTGGATGGGCGATGGTATATCGGGCGTGACGGCGGCTGATAGCTTCAACCCAACAGGCGTGACATATGCCACCCAATCCGGTCCAATGTTGGTCATCGATAATAAATTACATCCCGCCTTTCGTCCTCAAAGCACAAGTCTTCGCATTCGCAATGGCGTTGGGCAGACGGCGGACGGCCAAGTTTATTTTGCGAAGTCAGAACTTCCCGTAAATTTCCATCATTTCGCGCGCTTTTTCCGCGACGAGCTCAAAACGCCCAGTGCACTGTTTTTGGACGGAACAGTCTCAAAACTCTATTCGAAAGATTTAGGCCGAAATGACACGGGTCAAGATATGGGGCCAATTATAGGTGTAATTGAAGCGGTGCCGTAAAAATTCATCGTCCTTCCAGGGTCGTCGTCAACTTGCGCCACGCCCTGTCCTCTGTCACAAATAAACCAAGCCACCTTTAGAAACCTACCCTGCGATATGCGGGCGGAAGGACGGATAATGAAATTACTCTTCGGTCTCGCGGCAGCTCTCATGCTTTCGGCCTGCTCTGCCCCATCTCAAACCTTTGGGCCAAAGCCTGACGCAATCTTCCTTGTTCGCCATGCCGAAAAGACGGCAGAGAAAACGGACCCGGCTTTGACCGAAGCGGGGCAGGCGCGCGCAGTCGCCCTTGCAGACCGATTGATAGACGAGGACATCACCGACATCCACAGTAGCGACACAAAACGGACGCGCGATACGGCGGCGCCATTAGCTGAACGCCTGGGTCTGACGGTGCAGCTATATGATCCGCGGGATTTGCCCGCCGTAGCAGCAAAGCTAAAGGCGGCGCCGGGGCGGCACTTGGTTGTCGGCCATTCCAATACCACGCCGCAGCTTACGGAACTTCTCGGGGGCGATGGCGGCACGCCAATCGTCGAAGCCACAGAATATGACCGTCTGTATATTGTGACGCTAGCAACAGACGAGCCCGTGAAATCCTACTTGACACGATATGGGGAATAGAATGAGACATTTGGCCCTTAAAGCCTTCGCTGCTATTGGCGTTTTAGTATTTAGTTTGGCGCTATCCGAAATGGCCTATGCCCACGGGTCCCACGGAGAGGCCCGCTACATTGCCAATGAAGGCGTGCTCATCAGCCAAGGCCATACGAAGATCATGTTTGATCCATTGCCGCTCTCTGGCTTTGGAACCTATTCAGAAGTGCCAGAATCCACGCAGCGACAAATCATGGAAGGCGAGGGGCCTTATAAGGGCGTTGATGCAGTCTTTATCAGCCATGCGCATACGGACCACTTTGCAGCCAATAAAATGATTGCCTATATGCAGGCGCACCGCAAAGTCAGGCTCGTTGCGCCGGGACAAGCGCTGGAGAAAATGCAAGCCCATGAAGATTGGAACCCTAAGCTTCTGAAACGCATTACGTCGATAAATCTCGAAGCCGGGGACGCGCCGCAATACATTAAACTGAGAAATATCCGCGCCACAGCCGTTCGCATTCCGCATGCAGGCTGGCCCGCGCCTAAACGCGCGGCCATACAAAACATCGTCTTCCGCGTGACCTTAGATAAAAAGGCCACGGTCATACATATGGGCGACGCCGACCCGAACCCTGTGCATTTTGATACCCATGCCGAACATTGGGAGAGTAAGCGAACGGACACAGCCTTCCCGCCCTATTGGTTCTTCCTCTCCGAAGACGGTCAGGCGATTTTATCCAACGGCATAAATGCAGAGAAAGCCATCGGCACCCATGTCCCGATTAAAGTTCCCGAAACGCTAAAAGAAAGCGGCGCGGATTATTTTTCAGTATTTGGGGAAACACGGGCTGTTGGAAAGGCAGATGGGGAGTGAGCAAGGGGCTTCATATCGCAGCTGATGCAGACGAAACTATCGTTTGGCGGCACTCACCGACAGCGCCTAAATCTAATCAGGGGTTTTCTTTTTTGGGCTTAGGGCCCGCATTTTGGATTCAAGTTTTCTTTTTAATTCCGCTTTGGGTGTTTTTCATATTTAAAATTTGGATGGGCGGCGGCTTTGATTTTTCAAATGGACAATATTGGACTGAGACGCGCAATATAAAACAAATCGCTTTTGTCGGAATTTCGAGTCTTTGGTTGCTGGTTTTAGCGGGGAAAATTATCGCAAAACGTAACGAACAATTGGAGCCCATTATTGCTGTCCCGGTAGAAATGACGAACTTAAAAATCCTTGTAAATCGAAATGATGGATATGGCCCCTCAGAAGTTGATATTGGTTCTATAAAAACAGCAGCTTTGGATTATGCCGAGGGGGCTTTGGCAGTGAAGTTAAAAACATCCCATGAGGACATTACCTTGATTTCTTCTGAAGCCAGAAATTTGCTCAAACAATTATATGGTCTTCGTCCCGATTTGGAGGGGGGCTCGTGAGGAACCCATTCACCTCAAAAAAACCGTCTCGCCCCCAATCGTCTCGTCCCATTATGACGAATGCGCGATTGGACGAACTCGTCAATGAGCTCAGCGGGGAAGTGCAGGGACAGCTTGGCTATTGGCAAATGAAAGTCTCGACCCGAGATATTTTAGTCGTGACGGATGAGACCCATAACCGTATGCGGATTATGACGCCTGTTACG
>CAZKHC010000134.1:0-5350 GCA_964552135.1 uncultured Algimonas sp.
TTCGGACATTAGAGCAGGCACCAAGGTACCCCGCCCGACTTGGTCGCACAAGTCGGACGTCGTAGCTTTACTATAGCCGTTCAGCCCTGGGCATTCGAGCTCACACTCCCCGCCGTCCAGACGGCGGAGAGCTCGCGGAGTGAGCTCGTACTGATAGGCATTACCTTAGATCATCTGCCGTAGGGAATAACTATTGAAACTATAATCGCTAGGCTACAGTACAGTTTAGCTAGACTACAGTATAGATAATTAGGCTACAGTATACCGCACCGTTGCGGAACTGTGCCTTTATCTAACTTCGCGTTGATAGTTTGCTACTGTACCCGTGTAGCCGGGGACTTAGAGGCAACAGCGATCAGGGAAATGTACGGCATGTCGCGGATACCGAACAGCCCCCCATGAACCTTCGATAAGGAACCGTCCTTCGAATGGTACAGTCCTAATTCAAGGTATTCGCAATTCGTCGCTGCCGGGCTGTCCCCGAATTCTTTAGCTCGATGAGGAAGTCAGAAACCAGGGCCGGGATGTCTTCCTTCATTGTGTCGAATAGTTCCCATCCGGGATCCTCTTCCTCGAACCCTTTCCACTTGACCAGAATCTCGACGACTCCGTTGTGTACGCGGATGTCCATGAGCTCTTCTACGACGCAAAGCTCGCCCTCTTGATAGGCCAACTGGTTCAAGCACTCCTCAGTAACATTGTAGTCACTATTGCGGAAAAACTTTAGCCGAGACCCATGGACAACAACCTTTTTCAAGGTTCGCAGGTCCTCGGTTTCGAAAAGAAAGTCCGATAGCAAGCGGACGATCCTCCTAGGACCTCGCCAGTGTAGGGACAACTTCCGTTTGATGTTTCGTTGGCGCACACCGCACAGGACGTAGTCACCTACATCGAAGTTGCACGGCCGGACGTGCGTTCGTGCATTGTGAGCATCGACCCGCTTTTTACGTGAGGCGGACGTGAGCCCCGAAATGCGACGGTGAAATTCTTCCAGGGATTTCTGTACTCGGCCTATTTCGGTAATTTGTCTAGCTCTTGCTTCGTCGATAGATGCGAGCTTGACTGTTCCAACCTGTCCGTTCTTGATTGTGAGAAGCGGTGAATCCGCTGGAAGGGTAGTAAATGCAGATAGTGGACAAATCCCACCTAGACGGTCAAGAAGCGTGTTGTTCAGGACAGCCTGGATGATTGGTAGTACCGTAGGCCACTGTTTGAATGGAATCTGGAATTCAGAGACGAGTGCACGCATAGTTCGGATTAACTCGCGGCACACTACTTCCACGGAACCATTACTCCACGGGCAATAGGCCAAGGTAAAATGGTGGGTACAGTGTAACCTTTCACGAAGTTCCTGGATGACTTCGTTCTTGAAATGAGACCCTCGGTCAGACACCCACTGTATTACTGTGCCAAAGGTAGAAAACCATTCCATTAAGCACATAGCCGTTGTTTCTGCATTAGCTGCTGTGCAAGGCTTGAGCCAGACGTAGGAACTGAAATCATCCTTGAGGATGAGGACGTACGTGGGACCACTACTGCTCCTTCCAATGTAACAGTAGTCGAAGTGCAGTAATTCATTGGGTTTCGAGGCGTGGATTGCGTGGCCTAGTGGACGTGGGACGACTCCACCTGTCGAAGTGGAGAGGCAATGAAGGCACGAAGTACAGAACGCCTTGACGTCTTCGGCAGCTCCTTCCCAGTAGAAATGGCTTTCCAAAGCCTTCGTCGATGATCGAATTCCTCTGTGTCCTCCGATCCCCGTATGACAGGCAATGATAATTCGAAGTTTCAGCATATCTTCGCTATCTGGAGGGATCCAAAAGACACCGTTACTGTCCTGCAAAATTCCATTCACCTCCTTGAACCGATTCGGTGCGTCCTTCTTTGACAGGATCTGAACTGATTTGATTTCGCTTCGCTTCGGCCAGTCGAATTCCTCTGAGTTCGACGGAGTAATGGGCGCTACCATAAGTCTCGCTAGGCTAAGCGCCCTAACACATGTCTTAGGCTTTACAGCCCATCGCGTGAGGATGTCAGCCCAAACGTTCCGATCTCCGGGCAGATGTTCGATCACGTAACGGTACCCGCTAAGCCGTAAGGCCCAGCGCATGAGCTTGTTAGCCGTGTGACGAGCAATGCCCGGGTTCTGACCCACAGGGTCGAAGATGTAGGTCAGGTTAGCATGGTCAGTAAACAAAGAAACCTCTTTCCCCGCTATCAAGTACTCCAGCCTTGTCATAGATTCGACGATTGAGAATGCTTCCTTTTCCACAATGCTCCAATTCGCAGAAGCGCCTGAGAAGGCACCGGAGAGGAACGATAGAGGCTCGTGGTTCTGATCTTCGACGCAGCGATCCATCTCTTGCTCCGGCACTTGGGTCAAGACCGAAGACCAGTGCGTATCGGAAGCATCGGAGAACAGACAGGTCACATACCCCTGTTTGGGATGGGCTAACTTCAGTGACTGAGCTAGGAAAGACTTGATCTGCTGAAAAGCAGAGTCATGGTCGGCCCCCCATAGCTTAGTCAGGGAAATATTGCGTACTGCTCGCTTCGTTCGCTTTTTCGCAACGGCGTAACACGATTCCATGAGATTATGGAGTGGTGCAATCACTGTACTGTACTCTGGAATGCTGCTCCGCATCCAGTTCGTAGCGCAGATGAACTGTTGCAGGTCGCCGGCGTGCTCAGGCTTGCGCATGCTAAGCAAAGTGTCTAACCTTCGAGGGTCAAAACGTGTACCGTCGCCGTCTATGATGCGACCGCAAAAGTTTGCCTTGCGAAGAAAAAGTTGTGACTTTTCCGCATGCAGCTTCAGCCCAAACTGTCGACAGGTCCTGAAGAATTCTTTGAGGAATTCTATGAGCTCCTTTTCCGACTTTGCGTGGAGCAGGAAGTCATCGAGCCATTGCAATAGGTTCTCGCTGAGTTCCTCGAAAAGGGGTGCAGTACAGGCCTGAAAATGATTGCCAGCATCCGTCCCGCCTTGGAGTACGCGTCGAGGCGTTTGAACTCCTAAGGGCGTTTGGATGGACATACATTCCTGGGAATCAGGATGTAAGGGGATCTGCCAGTACGCGTGGCATAGATCTATTTTCGAAAAGACCTTACTCCCCCCGGTCGTCTGAAGAAGAGACTCTAGATTCGGCATCGCGGAAACGACGGGTTCGGTCATGGCGTTTGGGGCACGCAGGTCCACTGTAAAGCGGAACTTCTCTGCCCCAGGCTTTGCAACTGCAAGTGCAGGGCTTGCCCATCTCGATTTTGGATTAGGGAATACCGCACCTATCTTCTGCAGCCTTTGAATTGTCGAAGAGATAAAGGCGCGTTGTTGCGGTGCGTAACGCCTCTGCGTAGCACGAATGGGTCGATGCCCGGGCTTCAGACGGATTCTCAGAGGCTCCACCTTAGCAGGGGGATCTGGCCCGAGCTTGATGCGAAAAATCTCCTTGAATTCGCACAAGAGCTCTTCAATTGTTCTGAGGCCAACCGCGCTCATGCCATTTTCTTTGGCCTCTCGAATCTTTTTCTTCAATGCGAGGTCGATATCAGCCTCCGTGTCAACCCCCATGTTCGCCCCAGGCGTTTGCGGCATGAGGATGGGGTCGTCATCCACGCTGTCGTACCGTAGGCCGTTGTAAACAGCGAACCGATTGAGCTTTACAGTGGCCGACGAACTCGGGTGACTTTCCTGTGACATAAGGCCTTTGACATCTGCATTGTCGAAATTAAGACGGACCTTCTCCAAGTGAGACTCGAGGTCGAACCCGAGACACTTCAGGAGAGGTCTGCCTAGGAGTATCTCATCCATTTCCCGGTCAACTACGAGGAACTCTACTCTTCGGAGTCGCAAGGGTCCGCAGGGGAGGTTCAGCTTGATGGACAAGAGTACCTTACTGTGTGCTGTCACGGCAGCGTTGCCCGGGATCTTAACAGCCACAGAAAGTTGTACAGGACTACGAAGTGTAGTCTTCGATACATCTATGCCCTTCTGCTCGAGGTTTCGGATCGTACTGTATGAGATGGCACTCACATCCGCTCCGATATCGCCAAGTGCCACACCTTCTATGCGGTCCTCAATAGTAACCTTCCATCGACCGTCCGTGATTTTAGAAGTCCCAAGGGCGGAGAGCTTCTTGCGATCGCTTCGCAGCTTCTTGAACAACTCGTCCTTCTTCTCTGCAGTCGTGTTAGAACAGTCCTTGAGCGGATGAATTTCACCGCAGTCCTCGTTGAGGCATGGGGTCGTCCATTCTGTCCCCTTGGGTGACACACTTGCGGGTGCGCCAGCTCGCTTTTTCCGATCCTTCGAGGCCCCCGCGTTTGCTCTTCCTGCATTCGCTACGGCAGGTTTCCGTACCGCATTGTCAGATGACTTACGCGACTTCTTCTGTTTGCGGAAGTTGCCAGCGTTCGCAACATGTCCGTCCTCAGCGTCAGTCCTTCCTCGCTTCCCCGTATATTTCGCAGCTTCTCGAGAGGTCTCAACAACCTTTCTCTGGAAATGTTTCAGGTCGTAACGCTTATCGGAAGGCCAGAACGGCTGCTCCCTTTTGATAGTCTCCCGTACCACGGCAGGTTGCAATTTAGGGATCAGCATAGCGATCAGCGTCTTCGATGAACTGTTGACAGCTGATGCTGCGCCGTTGCGTCTGAGCTCCGTGTACACGGCGGAGAAAAACATTAACGTCGCACCTTCGGGATCGGTGCGGGAAGTTTTAAATGAAATTTCGGAAAGCGCCGTGTCGACCCGGCCTGCGAGGTCTTCTTCCGAACAGTGCTTTCGCTCGTTAAGCCACTGCTGCACGTGGGTATTGGTAACATCATCCACACCCTCGCATCCGTCGAAAGACTGCATAGCCGTCAGCGAAGCGAGTAGTTCTGGGCACATGCAAGCTTTCTTGCCAGTGGGCTTGATTCTGTTCGCCACGTTGCGGTTGAGGTTTATCTCTGCGATTTGAGATAAGTACCTTTCGTACTCCAGTTCGAACTGGATTACTTCGTCGCTCAATGCACTGACCAGCTCTGGGTGCTTAATCGTCGAGACAACGCCAAGAGCAGCCATCGTCTCGATGAGACCCGCTGTCCCCCCGACACTATACTCTTTGTACAAAAGCGCTTTGTTCTGAGTGTGCGGGGATCGGCGAGTCGCTAGAGTTGGCAGTGTTCGTGTTTCGCGTCGCGTCCGCACCTGTAAAGAATCGGGGCCAGCAGCGCGGGGCACTCGGGGGTCACACTTCAGTCCCGGCTGCCTTTCCCTTTTTTAGACAGTAGAATAGTTAGTCGCTCGCGCGGTTCGGACATTAGAGCAGGCACCAAGGTACCCCGCCCGACTTGGTCGCACAAGTCG